>CAUZVL010000227.1:0-2511 GCA_963583355.1 Candidatus Thalassarchaeaceae archaeon | reverse complement strand
GCAGCGAAGGTGATTATTTGACAACTAAAAAATGGCAATGGGCTCCTGCAATATATGTTGCATCATTACTGCTAATGAATATTCTAAGCACACCATTAGGTGTTGCTGAAATGCCAGATGAATGCCCAGATGGCTCTGATAACTGTGATTATCGAACAATCGAATTGAATGTCGGTGAAGATGAATTACATGAGGCTATGAAAGAGTGGGCGCGTGACCGGTCATTTACAACAACTTTCAGCCCAGGTCATATTGTCGATAGAACTCTGGTGATGCAATTTCCAGACGATGTTCACTATTCTAACGAATGTGGAACTGTTGATTTATTCAGTAAGTCCAGATTAGGAAGTTCTGACCTCGGAGTGAATAGCGAAAGATTAGACGAAATCGTTGAGTATCTAAAAGAATATGATTTCGAAACAACCTGTCAGTAAGCGATACCATCATCGTTTACGAATACAACGTTGATACCTAATCCTGATTTATGAAAAGCGATTAATTCGAGTGAGTGAATACTGTGTCCGGTTGGTGCACGGCCTAGCACCTTACGCTTTTCCTTTTTTGAAAACCATGATTTTTTCTCACCAATTACTCGCCTTTCACCTTCAATACCATCGAACCAAGGAAGTGGTCCTTCCGGTGAGAATTCTATTCCAAGAATTAGATCTACACCATCGGTAGATTGAGCAGCATCAGCATCACCCTCACTAGGGATTGCTGGGCAGTTTGGATGAGTGTGTAGCCAATGTGTGAATCGACCAGCGCGCGAACCACGCTCCTCTTCAAACAGGTCACTAGTCCATTCTTCAGGCAAGTGATGCACTGAATATGAATCGCCACGATTTACCATTTTAGCTTCATGAATTCGGTAACCTTGGCCAGCGAACAGATTATTCTTCAGGCTATCTCCCTGAAATTCCACTTCAATTTCAGACAAATTTTTATTTTGAGAAATATCCAATCCAACCAGAATCTCATCTGGTAAGGATTTGAATGCCCATTCTAGAATCTCTTCTAGTATACTGACTGGAAAGTGAACCTGTGCGACATACTCCTCGCGACGATTATGCGATTCATCATTGTAGATGGCGACCGCATCTGCCAACCAGTCGCTCACCATGTTACGGCGATAAAGTGCTTAGACATGAAGAAGTCGCAAGAAGAAGCCATCCCGGGCAATCCTTGAATACCCCAGCCGCTACTAATCAATCATGGCGAAGAAGAAAGGTGGCTTTGGACGGTTCCTCGGGGCCATCACAGGTAGCCCATACGAACGTCTTCAGAAACAGATTGACAAGGTCATTTCAGAAGCGGGTAGCGATAAAGCACTCGCTAAGACTTTGAAAAAATTGGTGAATACGATCGGACAACAGTATGATGAAGAGAATATCGATGATGAGGAGCACGATTTATTGCTTGAATCGATAGAGGAAGCGGACCCTGAGGGACGAACATTTCCGAAACTTACCGACGATAGTGATTCATTCTATGATGATGGCGATATGCCTGATTCTCCTACTTTGGAACTTGGAAAAAGCAAGAATCTCGATGTTTTAATGAAATCACAAGGCTCTGAATTCACCGGGTCATTTGGAAGGGATGAATTTGAGGAATACCGCCAATCGATGTCTGCAGATTTCTATGCGGAATCAGATGATGCAGTGGCTGCAGGAGATCACCAACATGAAATTCGTACGCAAACCCGTGTTTTCGCTGGTGCCGATGACGATATTGGGACACTGAAGAAACAGATGGCGAAAGAGAGCGGCTTAGAAGACCCTACGGAAACCGTTGATGAGAATTACTACACCGATGATGACGGAATCGAATGGTGGAAGGATGATGAGGGTTACTGGTGGTACCGTGAGCCAGGCCAAGATGATTGGCAACCTCATGAGTGATGTGTCCAAATCTCAAGTTCAGATACGTTGAATTTGATAATACCAATGTCGGCTCCGGTTTTCAACATCGCAATGTTGGCCATACTTGCCGAACTCATCGCAACGATTGTTTGTGGTCTTTTGATATCGGATTTCAGTAAATTTTGCAATACATCTAATCCCTTGGTTGGTGGCATGTAATGATCTAACATCAGTACATCAGGGTCAAATTTTAAGATTCTATCTAAATGTTCAACAGAGTCCCAGTATTGTTTGAATTCGACCTCCGATAAATCGATACCACTACCAATCAGTAAAGCTTCGATATCGACGGAGTCTTCGAAGGCTAGAACCTTCATTCTTCAACATCCCACCAATTAGGGACTTCGAACCATTCAGGAGCATTGTCATCTCTTTCGATTAGAGGTAGGCTGAGTGTTGACGAAGAGTCGATGTTTACTCCCATCCCCAATAGTGCACAAGCACTTGGTAAGTAATCCTCACCGCTTTCGGTAAGAACGATTGAAATTTCATTTCCGGCAGGAATTATAGCATCGATTGGATTGAACTCCATTTGCATGGTATAAGTTGCAAATGGAATCACAGTTTTGGCATCAAGCCCTCCATCTCG
>CAUZVL010000226.1:0-2517 GCA_963583355.1 Candidatus Thalassarchaeaceae archaeon | reverse complement strand
GCCAGAACCTGAACCGGAGGAAATAGAATCCTGTGAGGAGGCAGCAGAAAAATTATTCATCAAATTAGACCAAAATGACGACGGCGAACTTTCAAGTTCAGAATTCCGTGAATCGGAAGAGTTGGATTTGAACCAAGATGGACTAATTTCGTTTAATGAAATGAAGCAAGAAATGTGTTCTTGTGGAAATGAATTAGAGATTATATTTGAACAGTACAATAAAGACGAGGTTAGTATTTCTGAACTATCCAGTCGCAAGTGGCAAAACGACCACGACTTCTTTGCAATCGACCGCGATAATAACCTTCGAGTCGACGAGGGGGAAGTTGAAAGAAACTCGATGGCTTGTACAACCACTTACGATGCGTTTGACCGAGACGGTGATGGTGTGACAGACAAGGAAGATGAATTCCCTGATGACCCTAATGAATCCAAGGACAAAGACGGGGATGGAGTCGGTGACAATGCTGATATTTTAGCTTCCGTCCCCAATGATTTGGTATATTCTTCGGCCGGAATAGTCGGTGCAATTCTAATTCTAGTCTTAGCCTTCATGTTGGTTGGTAATAAGCGCGGTGGTTCTGGCCCAGCGTGGGAAGAAGAGCAGTTCGATGAGCGGATGATGGGGATGGAACAACCAACGGTAGTTCCACCAGCAATGGATCTAGGCCCGGTGCCAGAGGTTCCAACCGAGATGATTGTTTCAGACTTATTCGAGTGAAATTAGTAGAGATCTAATTTGCCTCGATTGACATAATATCAATCAAGAATCACCTTTGGTAATTTCCTTTTTTTTACCAGGAGATAATCCAAGCGGTTTAAGCAAAACCAGAACATGTCTATGCATTGAAGGCATCATCTCGAAAAGGACTAGCGCCAATAGGAACATCGCACCAAGCGAAACCACCCGCGCAGCATAAGCATGACCAAACTCAAAGATTGTCAAGCCCATCCAGCGCCAATCTGAATAACCAGACTGTAACCAGATCAGACCCGCATTGCGGAATATGTTGAGAATATGAATCAATGAAAGAGCAATGAATAAAGCTCTAACTCGCTTGCGCCAATCTATTTGCAATACCGAAATTGCACCGACGAATATAATCATACTCTGGATCGCAGTACAAGCTAAGACGAAGTTGATGTAAAGTGGAGTTCCATCCGGCAGAAGCAATTCAGTATGAAAGGAATACTCTGCCATCTCTTCGGAAAGGAACCAGCGATTCCCGTCCCATTCTTCCCATCTAACCGATGGTCCATTTGCCGGATTGACCCAAGTATCACCTAATTTTATCTGTCCTGCCCCACTCCAAGAAAGCAATAATCCCGATTGCCATGCAACGAACCAAATCGCCATGACATTGAACCAAGGTACGTGGGCGATGAGTAGATATGGTAATCCGGCAAATGCTACGGCACCCCTGAACCATCGTAGTGCTTTGGTCTCTTTCGGAATAACGGCTTTGGCTTCCCACATTGCGATGCCAATAGCTCCTGGCAGACAGGCTGCTGACATGATTGTCATCACCATATCTTCATGACTATAATAAAGCGGGGTTTCGTTGAAAAAATAGAACCCTGTAAGGACCCAACCGAGCGGTGCGATGCGCTCCAGATTTTTTGAATCTAGGCGCCAGGCCAATGCTAAGATGAATAATCCACTAACACCAAGGATAGTCGAAATCGACCGGTCCAAGAATAAATCAGTAGCCATTGAATTGGGTCACATCGTGACTTGTTCAAATGGCTTTGGTTGAATGCTCATGAACCTTGACCGTTGTGGCCATGTTTATGGAGGGGCCGTTGGTTGAGTATCACCCGGTTTCTTTACCGGTCGATTGGAATGGCGGAATCGCATATTTGGACCGTGATGGCGTGTTAAATCTTGGCAGCGCCAATTATGTAAAAAACGTTGATGAAGTATTGATATTAAAAGGTGTTTCTGAAGCAATTATGTCATTGCGTAACGCAGGTTATAGAATTGTAATAGTTACCAACCAATCACCTCTAAGCCGTGGATTATTGGACCAAAAAGCACTTGAATCTATTCATTCTCACATTCAAGACCTAGTTGGAGAGTTCGATGTCATCATGACCTGCCCTCATCGAACTTTTGATGGTTGTCGCTGTCGAAAGCCCCATCCTGGAATGTTGAATTCTGCATCCGAGTTGCTAAGAGGGGTTTCACACAAGAAACTCGATTGGTGGGGTGAAAAACCAATACCAGTTCATCCGCTGGATCTGATGGTTGGCGATCGTAAATCCGATATGGGTGCGGGATGGGCTGTAGGGGCTCGTCTTTTCAAGGTTGATGAGAGAGTAGGAATCCCCCAAATTATCGATAGGATTATCGCCGGTGATGCCGGTGATTTATTTGACCCAGGGGATTGATTACGATGTGGTTAGGACTAGATGATACCGATTCTTTAGCAGGCGGTTGTACAACTCAAGTTTTTGATCAATTGTTGAGAGCTCTTCCTTGTGAATTTGGCGAACCTAGATTGGTTCGCCTGTGGC
>CAUZVL010000225.1:0-2525 GCA_963583355.1 Candidatus Thalassarchaeaceae archaeon | reverse complement strand
ACTCTAGAACTAAGGAGTTTGATAGGCTGGTTGAATGAGAAAGACCAACTGGGTCATCTCCGGTTATTGTTGCATAGATTACCACTGCTGCGAGATAAGAGCCTGAAAGAGAAGGATGGCTGCCATCGCTGCTGTAAAGATCATAAAATAGGTTTCCAGAATTGGTTGGAGTTCCTCCATCTGCAATTATTTGGTCGTGGATGTGTTCAAATGCAAGTCCAACCGGTGCAACCCATACGTCTCCGTACGAGGACATATTATCTCGATAATCTAAATATCCAGCCTCAAGTTCATCTTGCATTGTTGAGAAATCTGGGAATCTCTGTGTATTGACACTGTCTCCATCACGACGACCCCAAGTCATCATTAGGACAGTTTCTCCGCCATTGTCTTCGATTACTTCTGCAAGTTCAACCGCACCATCTTTGCTATTGATCCATTCTTGATTTGTTCTCGGAAACCCTGGAACTTGGCTTTGGTCCTGTAGGACAACCCAGTCCCATGCACCATTGTTGAGGGTTGTATTCCATTGGTGACCTGAAGATGCAACGTTGCTAGCATGCTGTGAAAGTTTCATTCCACCGCCATTGAGGCTAGATACATTAGCCGAAGTTGAGGCTGCATTAATCACTCCATCAATCAGTGTGTGAAGCGAATTAGAGGCGACATAACTATTGCCCATCATCAATATCTCTAAAGAAACAGGGCTTGCTTCTAAGACTTCATCATCTGCTTGCAGATGAGATGAAAGTGGCTCTTGCATCGGTGAAAAGCAAAACAATGCGATAATAGAAAGTACCAGTATCTTCTTCACTGCCATGGTTCTACGAGGAGTGAGTCTAATTTAACCGTTCGTAAAACAATGTAGTGTCGCTTTCGGCTCTCATTTGATGAACTAAATCTAAAGGGTGTCAAGTGCGTTTGAGATATCGGTCCACAGGTCTTCAACATCTTCAATTCCGACCGAGATTCGGACGAATCCTGCGCCTAATCCTGCCGCGACTCTAACCTCTTCTGGGATGAACATGTGGCTTGAGTTGAATGGGCATTCGATCAAACTTTCAACCCCACCAAGGCTTGTAGCTTCAAAAATCATGTCCAATCCACGCATGAATTTTAGCGCAGCATCATCGCCACCTTTGACGGTAAACCCAATCATTCCAGTCCCCTTTGGGATTATTCTTCGAGCAACATCATAATCAGGGTGGCTCTCCAAACTTGGGTGGTTAACTCTTTCAATTAAAGAATGAGATTCCAATCTCTTTGCAATATCTGCAGCATTCGAACAATGGGTTGGCATCCTGACAGCCAGGGTCCTCATACCGCGCTCGAGCAAGTAACAATTATGTGGGTCTGGGCAGCCACCAAAATGTACCTTTTTGATGAACATTTTTGCGATTAAATCGGCTCTACCAACAACCGCCCCCCCGACGATGTCGGAGTGGCCACCAAGATATTTTGTGGTCGAGTGGATTACGAGATCTGCACCAAATTTGATCGGTTGGCAACCCCAAGGGCTGGCAAATGTATTATCGATTACCAAAAGGAGGTTATGGCGCTTTGCAATTGCGCTCATCGCTTCGATATCACAAATTTTAATCACTGGATTGGTGATTGTTTCGATGTAGAGGATTTTTGTATTATCTTGGATCGCCGCCTCATAAGAAGCCGGGTCCTGCATATCTGCCATGGTGGTAGATATCCCGAATCTTGGTAATTCCTCGGTCATCAAACCGTAAGTTCCACCATATACATCGCTGCTGGCAACGATGTGGTCGCCTTGGGATAATAATCCCATCAGGGTGGTTGAAATTGCAGCCATTCCACTAGAAAATAAGTCGCCATCCTCTGCTCCTTCAAGCGCGCAGATTTTTTCGACGACCGCTTCGGAATTCACGCTTGAAAGGCGCCCATAAAGCAAGGTGTGTTGGGCTCCGGCAGCCCAGCCTGCATATGCCTTATCGGTTAATTGATAAGTTGAGGATTGAAAAATCGGTGTATTGACCGACCCTTCGATATGTTGAGTTCCGGCGTGAACTGCTCTGCTTGCGAATCTCCTTTCGTCGGTCATAACTATTCCCATTTAGCCGGTTGAGTTGGGCCTTCATCAACAATTCGTCTTGTTTCTTTATATTTTGTCGGTAAAAACCTTGATTTCCGGTGGAGTTACTACCAATTTGTCGGAATACATTAAAGATAAGTTGCGATTCGTTAAAAAATATGAAGATTGACCAACACGATTTGACCTTGCTCGAATTATTGAAAGAAGATTCGCGCGCTTCGGTTACCTCGATAGCTGAAAAACTCGGATTGGCTCGAGTTACAACCCATGACCGTATTTCAAAATTGAAGGGGGAGGGGGTAATTCGGAAATTTACTGTAGATCTCGATGCAAGAGTGATGGGTTATGATTTGAGAGCTTTCATTTTTGCCCGCTGTGAAAGTGGAAATGTCGACCGCCGAGATCTCGCGTCCAAAATATGTCAATTATCATATGTTGTCAGGTGTAATGTTATCGCTGGCGA
>CAUZVL010000224.1:0-2532 GCA_963583355.1 Candidatus Thalassarchaeaceae archaeon | reverse complement strand
CATTTCTTTATCTCATCCAAATTTTCATCGGTGAATAAACACCATTCTGATTCCCTCCAAACATTTGTTGTAATCCCCTTTGGATCAACTCCTATTTTATCGGATAAATATTGGGCTGCCCGCCGCGCTCTTGTTCCATCGGCTCTGACGATTGGCCCGTTCCAATCTGGATGCCAAATCACTCCTCCGTTTTCACAGACCATCGGCCCTGAGAGATTGAGGAACCTCCACAGGCCATAGGTGATTGCCCGGACGTTACCTGTTGCCAAAATGACCGGAATTCCGGCTCGTTCAAGCCGGCGGAGCGCCTTGATTGCACCCGTGTGAATCTCTTTGTTGGAATCGGTAAGGGTTCCATCGATATCGACTGCGACCGCCTTAGGCACCCACCCCTCTGGTAACCACTGCATGATTAGCCGGTATACCCCTTTATTCATCACGCTTGCGATACGAGCCTTCTTGATAGATGGATGACCGCCATCGGGTATGTCGAGCGAGGATGGGGAAGAAGAGTTCCTCTCGCTCGAGGACGAGGATGGGGGTTTGCCAAAACCAAAGCCTCGTCGTTCAAAGAAAAAACCTACACAACCCGCACCAAAAGTTGTGGAAAAAATAACCACCGAAGTTGTCGATATGCAAGTGCTCGGAGATTATGGTGGTAACCACTATGTAAATTGGCCGATTCAAGATATGGATTGCCCCGATTGTGCTTCAAAAGCAGCCAAGGCAATCGGCCGATTGAATCATGTGAGCGAAATCAAAGTCAGTGCGACAGATGCTTCGGTCGCAATAAAGGTCAACTTGGATAAAGGGGCGATATCCGAAGTCTCATCTATACTGCGCTCTTTAGGCCATGCTCCAGATATTATCCATCAAGAATTGAAGGGTGTAAAAGCTGAAGAAATAGCACAACGGCATAATATCTCGACCAAAGGGTTGCCTCGATTATTTCGACGCCAACCTGGAATCCTAGACTGTGAAATCGATAAAGAGGGCCGAATTCTATTACAGATCGCCCCGGATTTAAAACCTGAATTCCGAAAAGCGTTAGATGATGCATTGAAAGGGGTTATTGGATCTACCTTCCAATTGAGCGAATCAAAATCTAGGAGAATCACTCCTGGCCAATGGCGATTGATAGGTTCAGGTTTTGCTTTCATATTTTTGATATTGATTATTGGGTTGAAACTTTTAAAAATTGATAATCCATATCTGATTGGCGGGCTAGGAGGTTTAGGCGTCCTTATCGGCGGTGCGAAAATGTTCTCACATGCTTTGGCAAATTTAAAAAACCGCCAGATGGGATTCAGGGTATTGACCTCCTTAGCGGTGCTAGGAGCCTCATATCTCCAACATTGGGATGAAGCTTTGATGGTTGTAATCTTGGTTTCTTGGACCGAACACATGGAGGCTGAGGCCTTGATTAAAGCCAGAAAAGCGATGCAAGGTGGATTGGATCGATTACCACGTACAGCCCGCCGAATCACAAAACAGATATTTGGGACGATGTCGGTCATTTCGAAGGGGTCCCTCTCGCCAGTAATGGCCAAGGAAGCGGATGAATTTGAAGAGGTACCGGTAGATCTGTTAATGAAAGGAGATACCATCGAAGTTCGTTCAGGTGAATTAATTCCTGCTGATGGATTCATCCTTTCCGGAAACGGTTCGGTTAACAAAGCCCCCTTAACAGGCGAATCAGTTCCACTAGATGTAACCAAAGGTGACCAATTACAAGCCGGGTTAACCTTGGTTCGAGGTCCCGTCAAGATGAGCGTTGTCGCAGTTGGTGAAGACACCAGATTATCCGGTTTGATCCAAGCGGTCCATACCTATCGAGAGCAACCAACTCGCCTTCAAGGCATGCTTGAAAATTTCACATCGGTCTGGGTTCCTTTCGTACTGATTGGGGCTGTGATCGCAGGATTTTCCCAACCAGAGAATGGTTTGAATACGGTATTGCTTCTCTGGGTTGTTGCCTGTCCTTGTGCGCTATTATTAGCAGCCCCCGTGCCGCATGCCGCAGGTTTGTCAAAAGCCTCCAAGAGTGGAGCAATTGTCAGAGGTGGTGATGTTCTCGAAGCCTTGGCAAAGGTAAATTTGGCATTATTGGATAAAACTGGCACCCTTACCAGCGGTAAACCTCGCGTCGGCGAAATAGTTCTTGGAAGAGGTTACAAACGAGGCGCTGCACTTGAATTAGCAGCAGGACTTGAAGTATCATCCAACCATCCTTATGCCCGAGCGATAATTGCTTTAGCCAAAGATGAAGGCCTCACTCCAGCAAAGGTATCTGGATTAAATGATGGTGTTTCTGGGGTCCACGGTAAATTATCTGGAAAGACGGTGGAGATGGTGAGAGCGACCGAGGAAGGTTTGAGCCAAAAATTAACAAAGGCTCTCACCGAGGCATTTTCACTTGGACACGGTGCTTCATTACTTAGAAAAGAGGGTAAGGAGGTTGCCTTAATCACATTCATTCATGACGACTTGCGTCCAGGTGCTGCAGAATTGGTTATAGATTTACATTCTCAA
>CAUZVL010000223.1:0-2547 GCA_963583355.1 Candidatus Thalassarchaeaceae archaeon | reverse complement strand
CCATTCGAGGGTTAGGTTTTGGTGAATAGAATCGGTTCCAATCGAACCGCTGGCAACATCGATCAAAATTCGTGCTTGACCGCCTTCTTTTTGCAAGTACATTTCGCCATCGATTTGAACAAAATTACCAGTAATTACAGTCATCTTATCCAAAGCGTACCAAGCGGGAGCTCCATCGTTTAGGTCAAATAAAGTTGCACTAGGTGGGTCTGCGGTCAAGGTCATAGCATGAACGGTCAATTGAATTTCTGCCGAGGCAGAATTCCAACTCGCGCTAACATTGAGCACAAGCGCTTGGCCGTCCTCAAGCCATCCAGAATGCAGTCCTACCGGTACGAATGCATCCAATTTAGTGAGGACATAGGGATAGATTCCATCGGCTAAAATAATCGCTGTATCACCATCGCTAGACATTTCTTTAGCGCCATATGCGAATGCAGAGATCAAATAATGGGTTGATTTTTCGGAGTCGTTAAGGGTATTATATGGGTTTCTCGCCAACTCTAGTAGTAGGTTTTCAGCATCGGTCACATCGATCAAATCAGCAGCATCGGAATCTCCAGAGGCATCTAGACACCAGCCTCCGTAGATCGAAGACCACAGTAAGCGTCCCCTGAAGTTCACATCTTCGCCTTGTTTATCTGTCAGGTCTCCAGCGTAGGCCAAGCAGGCGCGGTTGCCATCAGGGCCAATTATTTCATCCCCATCGATCATCCCTACTAAACTCACAAGATTCCCTGATGAGAATGACCATGTCTCGATGGTTTCCCAGCCGATGACTGTAGGGAGGGGTATGTGGGATCTAACAATTCTAACCTCAGGCCCTTCGACGTGAAGGGCCCAACGAAGTTCTCTTTGTTCATATTGTAAAACTGCGGTGACCTCGACTTTTTGCCCAGATTCGAGCCATTGACCCGGGGCGGAATGGATGACCATGCGCATTTGGTGCTCACTATTTCCATAGCTCGGATGATCGCCCAAATATAGGGCGGTAAAACTGGCGCCAGGATCGACTGCTTTGGACAAATAACCGTTTATTGTTACCGATTTGCCATCGAAAGAGGCAGGATCGGATGCGATGGTCGAAATTCCGACAAGAGGTGCATTAGGCACATCTTCTTCATTCCAGGTCAAGGCTCCAGCACCTAAGGCTTGTAGCCATAATCTTCCTTCGTATTCGATTACATCTCCGATCACACTAACCTTAGTGCCAAGCATAGGTATCTCGCCGTAGCGATACCATCTCAACTCGGCGACTCCAGTATCATCTTCGATGATAATATCAGCCCGTTTTTCACCTTGAGAATAAGGGTCTTTTACCCACGAAATCACCGTGCCTTCTATCCCTACAACCTCGTTAGTATGCTCTATCAGATCTACAATGTCTACTTGGTCGGGTGCTCGTAGCATAGCGTATGCATTCATTGCAGCAACCAATACTACCGAGATTGAAAACATGACCCATAATCGTTGGCCGCGCAGTTCAGGGTCATCGTCGAGAAGACGGTCTAAAAATCCACTTGGGTCGGCCATCGGTTGGGCTAACCTAATTAGGTACATCAGTCTGTATGTTTGATTTATTGGGCTAAGAGATAAGACGGTTGAACTTCTCGGGCCAACTATGAGGGACCGGGTCATCAGGGATGAGATTCACCGAGATATCCTTGTTCCAGCCCATATCGCTCGTTTGATCGATACCAGAGAATTTCAGCGTCTACGCAATATTCAGCAATTGGCAACCTGCCATTATGTATTTCCTGCTGCAACCCATAACCGATTCTCGCACAGCCTTGGAGCATATCATTTAGCGATGACTTTCTGTAACCATTTAGAAGACATCCAGCCGGGGGTTATTACCCCAGAGGATGCTGAATTGGTTTCTATTGCTGCACTTCTCCACGACATCGGTCATCCTCCATTCTCTCATCTGTTGGAAACATCGAAAGTTTTCGCAACATTTCATGACCATGAGACCTGGGGTAAGATGATTTTAGAATCCGCGGAAACCGAGATTGGAATCGCTATCCGCGAGGTCTTAGGACCACAAAGAACCAAGCGGCTATTCGCATTATTTGCTGGCGAATCCGAATCTGACGGGGAGCCGATTGCACCATTCCTAAAAGAGATCGTATCGAGTCAACTAGATGTCGATCGGATGGATTACATGATTCGCGACCAAGCCAATACAGGTGCCCAAATCGGTGGATTCGATTCGGCAAGGGTCATCAGAGCCCTCAGAGTCGATGATGATGGTCGCCTTTATGCAAAATCATGGGGTCTTCCAGCGATAGAAGCTTATTTGGTCACCCGTTATCATCTTTACAATCAAGTCTATTTCCACAAGGTCAATCAGTTGACTCAAGAATATTTGGTTGGAGCGCTCTCAAGAGCACGTGAATTGGCGGTTAGCGGTGATTTAACCCTTTCAGATTCTTTAGAAAAAATGTTGATATCAACATCTTTGGCCGTTACCGATTATGTGAGGCTGACCGATGCAGATATCAATTCTTCCTTGCAAAATTGGGCCGATCACGATGATAAAATTCT
>CAUZVL010000222.1:0-2586 GCA_963583355.1 Candidatus Thalassarchaeaceae archaeon | reverse complement strand
ACGCCAGGTCGACCCTAGATTTGGCGGTGAACAAGCATTGGAGCAGATGGTAGATGCGGCCCATGAGGCCGGAATTAGAGTGATGGCAGACTTTGTGGTCAACCATGTCCACCAAGACCACGTATATGCTCAAGAACACCCAGATTGGTTCAACCAAGGATGTTTGTGTGGGACCGATGCTTGTGATTGGACTGAGAGGCGGCTCGATTGTTTATTCATGGATTATCTACCTGATGTCGATTGGAAAAACCGCAACGCAAGCGAACAGATAATCTCGGATGCTCTATGGTGGATAGAGCGCTTCGACCTCGATGGATTACGGGTGGATGCGGTCAAACATGTCGATGATTTGGCGATAACAAATTTAGCCATTCAAATAAATGAGCGCTTCGAGCAAACCGGCACAGACATCTACCTCAAAGGCGAGACTGCGATGGGGTGGTCTGGACATTCATTGGAGGAAAACGCCGAACAATACGCCACGATAAATCGTTATATCAGTGAAGATGGCTTGGATGGCCAAGCCGATTTTGTACTCTATCATGCGGTGGTCGACAATGTATTGACCAGCGGAAATATGGATTATACCCATTTGGATTATTGGACCAATCGCAGTCAAGACCAATATGTGGAAGGAGCGATAATGGTACCATATATCGGTAGCCACGATAGTTCAAGATTTATTTCTAGAGCCGATAATTCGGGTGACCAATGGAATCAATGGGCTGAACAATCGCTACCCTCAACCCCACAACAATCCGCTTATGACAAAGCCAAGCAAGCCTTTGCTTGGCTTCTGACAACTCCTGGAGCCCCAATGATATACATGGGTGATGAATATGGTCAAGCGGGTGGAGCCGACCCAGATAATCGGCGAATGTTTGAAACCAACCTTGACCAATCTCAATCGGATCTTCTAAATTTCAGTAAAACCTTAGCTAATATTAGACTTGAAAATGAAGCGCTTCGGCGAGGAGTATATTCGACCTACCAAGCCTCTGAAAACCTTTTGGCGTACGAGATGACAACCCCTGATGATAGCATATTGGTGATCTTGAATCGTGGTCAACAAACCACTCTCTCCAGCGATTATGATGAAATTCTATTCGGTCAAGCAACATTCAACCAATCTAATCTCAGTATTCCGGCTAATTCGATACAAATTTTCAGCAGAGCTATTCAAGAACAGCCTGTTGACGGGAACAACACTATTGAAGACAACGAAACCGTTGAAGACAACGGCACTATTGATGACAATGGCACTATTGATGACAACGGCACTATTGATGACAACGGCACTATTGATGACATCAATAAAACTGATGATTTCGCCATTGCGGCCAAGGATGATTGGTCTAGCCTTGAATCAATACGAAATATCTTAGCAATGTTGGTTGCAATCTGTTTGATTGTACTCATTGGAAAGAGTCGTAAAACTGGCGGTAATCACTAATCATTCTCGCTCCGGTAAACCGAGCAGAGGTTGCTATCGAAGCTCGCATCAATTCGTTCCAGCGCATGCCACCCTCTTGCCAAGAAGGCAGAACTTCGTGTTCGATGGTATCGAGTACTCGCTTAGCATCACGCTCATCATCGCGTTCATCATCTGCTTCACCAATAGCCCAACCGTTTACTCCGTGTTCACAGGCTTCAGGCCACCAGCCATCGAGGATACTGCAATTTGGAACCCCATTCATCGCTGCTTTCATTCCTGAAGTCCCCGATGCTTCTAGTGGACGAATCGGATTATTGAGCCAAATATCTACTCCACTAGTCATAGCTAATCCTGTGGCCATCGAATAGTCTTCAAGGAAAACCACAGGTATATCGTCTATCAATTCTTTAGCTGAACCAAATATACTGCGAATCAGATCTTTTCCACCTTCGTCCCTCGAATGAGCCTTACCTGCAAAGACGAATTGAATTTTTCCCGCACCGATTTGGCGTAATCGCTCTAGATCGCGGAAAACTAGATTTGCTCGTTTATAGGTTGCAAATCTTCGAGCAAATCCAATGGTTAATCGATCTGCTTCAAGGCTGATTCCTGTCGATGCTTTGACCAGATCTCGTAGAATTGCTCTAGATTTTTCTCGGGCTTGTTCAAGGTCATCACTTGGGATTCGTCCGGCATGGGCCAATATCGTCGGGTCATTTCGCCAACCTGCCAAATGTGAGTCGAATAGGTCTGCTAATGCTGGTGAGGTCCAGGTAAGATGGTGAACCCCATTGGTAATCGGGGCGATATGCTGGTCAGCAAACATGCTTGAAGCGACCCAAGCATTGAGATTACTGACCGCATTTACCGGCCCGGAAAGAGCAACTGCCAAGTGAGACATCGAGATACGTCGACCTTTTTCTGGGTCTCCGGCTGATTTTACCAAATCACGAGCGTCTTCTGGCAATAGGTCTCCGAGAACCTGTTTTACCGCACTCCACTCGAAGCGGTCATGGCCGGCTGGAACAGGGGTATGAGTCGTGAAAAGAACCCGCTTAGCCAATTGTTCTCGAGTCCAACCTCGCTTCAACATTTCCAGCAGCGCAAAGCTGCAATGCCCTTCGTTAAGGTGGAGGCCTGTGATTTCTTTT
>CAUZVL010000221.1:0-2589 GCA_963583355.1 Candidatus Thalassarchaeaceae archaeon | reverse complement strand
CACTCTCTTTGGTTAATGGACGCTGGGTAATAGATTGGCAATTCGAGGTAGATTGGGATTGGAACGACTCGACCTCTATGGCTTGGACCGCACAAGCATTCGACCTTGATGGTGAAGGATTGTCTCCAGCATCCTCGATGAGTGGTGGAGTTGGTACTCAAGCGAGTGAGAATGACCTCATGGTGGATTCTTGGAAGGTTCTCGATGATTTTGGACACACTTTGTCAGATGTCTTCTCACCTTCTTACCCGTTCTGGGCTAAAGCTGGAGCACAGGTATTTGTTTCGGGGTCGGTTAAATTCCAGAATACCCTTGATTTGCGACCACAATCAAGTGATTATGTCGTTGCAATCAATGTTTCAGGACAGCAATTTGTAATGAGTTCTATGCTCGATGGTACTTGGTCAGGTTTTGTAGATCTCCCAGTAAATAGCACTAATGGCACACTTGTTCCAAGCGTCTTGCGCGCCGGTCCAATCGAAGGCGCTTCGGGCGCTGAAGACATGACTATTCAGAACCCGGTTCAGGTTTTACTCGATGATGAATCTCCTTGGGTCAAAGATTTGCAGGTTAATAACGGCTTGAAATTATTGGATGCAGATGGTTATACTTGGGATCCAAGCGAACCTCTTTCGATTCAGGTTGCGATAACAGATAATCAAGCACTAGGGAGTAGTCTCACTCTGCATTATTGGCGTGAAGGCATAGATGATGAAGATGTTTATAACACAATGAACCGTTCAACTCCAGAAGGAGTAAGTGGTGAAAGAACTCTAACTTATAGTGGATTTGACCTTGGTGGGATGGCAGTAAATGGCCAACTTTCGCTTTGGTTTTCGGCTGTTGATTATGCTGGTCACCCTCTTATGTACGGTGGTTCAGAAGGAGTCGATAACGATATGGCAACCATGATTATTGCGGTAAACCAACCTACTGAAATAGTTTCGGCAACTCTTGATTTAGATACCTATGACGATTATTTATTGGTTGGACAAAACCACACACTATCAATGGAAATAAGTGATGAAAACGGTGTCGATTCTATCGACATGGTGATTATTCAAATGCTCGGCTCGGAAGAGGAGACTGTAGGCGTGATGGTGTGGGAGCCACGGAATGGGGCAATATACAGTCCATCGGGAAGCCAATTATCCTTGAATTCGGTCGATATTACCGAAGTTGATCAGTCGTATTTGGTCGAGTTTAATTTTATTCTCGATTGGGATTTTGATGTGAGTTTACTCGATGAATATAATTTACCATCGATTATCGTTTACGATGATGATGATTTGAACCCGGTTGCACTTTTGAGTAATATCGGAGAACTGCGTTGGAAGATTGACAATAACCTGCGGGTAATAGTAGATCAAATGAGCGATAACACCCCACCTATTTCACAACCGGATGCGCAAATGATCTTTGTTCAACCCGGCGATGATATAACCGTTAATGGATGGGTTGAATTTGTTGGTTCGGGAGTGAAGATTCAGACTTTGCCTCCTCAAGGATTGAATGTTTATACGAGTACAATGTACGGTAATGAACAATTGGTTGTTGCCAGCGAGTTGAGTCCAGATGGAACTTGGTCAGGAGGCCTGATATTGCCCCCAAGATCTTTAATCGAAGGGACATTGGAATTGAATTTTGATATTGAAGGAGTTATCTCACCAGGCTTTGATGCAACCACCACACAAACCGAAATTGTCGTAGATGATGTTGTTCCAATCGTGGTGTTCTCTTATGTTCCTTTAGCCGTTACAGATGCAGAACTCATCGTGATGCCATATACTATTTCGGTCGAAGAATCAGGCGGAATGCCCGATGGAGATTTGACCGTTCATTGGGCATTCTTGAGAAATGGCCTGATTTTACCGGACGGAGAATCAAGCGCCCAATTACCGTATATTTCTAATGGGGCCGGTATGTGGTCCTATGTTGGGTCACTCGACTTCACCACAGGGGTCAATGTCAGTCTCGAAGAAGGAGATTCTCTAATATGGTGGATAGACATTATCGACAGAGCAGGTAATGCACCTAGTGGTACAGGGCTTTCTAAACTTGATCCGATGACCCCTAAGTTCACTGTGTTATCATTTGATATTACAGTTACAAATATTGAGATCTCACTCGCTAATGGTACGACACCTCGCGGTAATCAGATAGTCGAAGGTACCGAGATCGGCGTTACCGTTTATGTTCGAAATCTTGGTACTAAAGCGGGTACAGTATCTGTCTCGTTGATGGAGGACCTAAAGCGTGACCGAAATTGGCTCACACAAGATACAGTTGAGATCACATTGGCTCCAGGTCAAACTTTACCGCTAGAAGTATTGTTGTTTGAGACTCATGGTTCAGGTCCACAGAATCTGGCTCTAAATTTGACTGGTATGGACCGCTGGATCGACAATGTGATGTTACCACATTGTTCTGGCCAAGAGGGTAATGCCTCTTGCGACCTCAATGTCGAAACCGATATGCCGAATGTTATCTCAAACGAAGAAGCTCAAAGTGGAATTGGTAGTACTTCAGCTATCATGGTTATTTTAGGAATTTTGATCGCTGTCATGGGGGTTGCTTTAGTGATTTTAC
>CAUZVL010000220.1:0-2622 GCA_963583355.1 Candidatus Thalassarchaeaceae archaeon | reverse complement strand
GATTAATTGGAAAGGACTAGCACCGTTTTAGACGGAACGTGGATCGCGTGGCCCTGCAGTCATCTGCAATTCTACGCCATTCTGTTCTAGGTAGCTAACTCCGTTTTCTCCAGCAAATCCGCCATCAACAATCACGACTCTTTTGATTCCAGCATGATGGATTAATTTCGCACACATCATACAAGGCTCACCGGTTATAATCAACCAAGCACCACTTGTAGAGACTCCATTAGCCGCGGAATTACAGATCAGATTCATCTCGGCATGATGGCAGCCAATTTCAACTCTGGTTCCGCTTTTAATATTCATTGTTTCACGAAGACATTCGTTTTCGCCACATAAATCACCACCACCGCGCGGCCCACCGTTATACCCGTCCATCAAAACGACGTTACGGTTAGGATCTATGAGCAATGCCCCGAATTTTCTTCTAGGGCAATTGCTGGCTTTCGACAGTACAAGACATTGCTCGATGCGGATGGCCAAGTGTTTATCCTTCATCAAAACGGGCCAAGACCATCAAGGTCATGAAAGTATGTTGAGGGAATCATCATCATCAAGACCGAGAATCTCAAGAATATTTCCACCCAGGTATAACGATCCAATTATCAAAATCATATCGGTATCTTTGCTTAATTGAGCCAGTGCTGCCTTTGGTTGAGAAATATGTAATACCTCTGCAATCGGTTGCACAACCCCGGGGTATCGTCCTTTTTGGGGTTCGGTGGTGATGATTTCTTGGGGTGGATTTTTTAGCATAATCTCGAAAAGTGGTTCGAGGAATTTCGCCATATCTTCTTGGGGTGAAGTTCCGAATAATAGCGACCATTTTCGCGGGAGGATTTTGCTTATTTCTGGCATTACTCGAACCATACCACTAAAATTGTGAGCGCCATCCAATAAGATTGGAATATCGGCCGGAATCAACTGCATTCTTCCAGGCCAATTCACCGGTCTACGCTCGAAATCTAAACCTAACATCTTGGACAGCATTTCGGCCAAATCCCCGGCTTCATCCATGATTCCGGCCGGCTCTAGGTCGGCAAATCTGGCGCTAATGGCTTCTTCTCTCATCGCGTTACGAACGCTAGGAATTAGCGGGTCGCGAATCAGCATTGGGATTCCCGGCCGCCAAATTGCGGCTTTTTCAGCCCCGATTTCCTCCAATGTATCCCCTAAGATGTCCGCATGTTCCATGCTGATAGCAGTAACAAGACAACCGATGACATCGGCGGTTCTGGTCGCATCTAGGCGTCCGCCTAAGCCGGTTTCTAAAATCATGATTTGAACCGCTTGTTTTTTGCAACAAATCAGTGAAACCAAATAGGTGATTTCAAAAAAGGTCAAGTCCATTTCTAAGGACTTTATCTCCTCCAAAGCCAGATCAAATTGTTCTGGGCTTATAGGCCGGCCTTGAATTCGCACCCTTTCCTCGATTCGGATCATATGTGGCGATGAGAACAAGCCGACCCGATAGCCGGCTTGTGCTAAACCGGCAACCAACATCGCACAAGCCGAACCTTTGCCGTTTGAACCGGCAACATGGATGCAGGACATCGATTTATCAGGTCGCCCGAGCTGCTCTAAAGCGGCTTGGACCCGGTCTAAACCAAGTTCCATCCCCTTGGATTTACTCGCTTCTAGCCAAGTCCTCACAAACCGGTCCAGCACCATCTAGGAGATTATTTCACCGGCCCCTAAAGGGGCCGTTAAGGCCAATCATTACAATACCACCGAGAACCTCGCACGAAGTCATGGGCGAAGGTGCAACCACTGACAATGTCAAGCGCGTTGAACGTGAATTAGCAAAAGAAGACCGGCTGATGGCCAAGATGCTCGACCAAGCACCGGGCATGATTGGCATGGCCTCAATGTTCGTGGTAACCATCGGATTGGGTATTTGGTTGAGGCCATTTTACGATTCGGCTGAATTGCATGCATTCGGTGAAGCGGGGACTACTCAAGGACGCTGGATCGTTATGGAATTGGCTGCGATATTTGCCTTTACTTTCATCATTTTGTTCTTAGCGAAAAGGCATATGGAGAAAGTTATCAAGTACGGATTGTTATTCGTACTATTCTTGGCCCTTTGCTATACTACGGTCCCTGGTGCTCACCTATTATTGATCGATGCACCAGAACCGGCAAATTTTGAATTCGATGCCGAAACCACCTTTGACGAAAAATTTACTGCGATAGTATCTACTGGTGAAATGATTACTCAAAGCGCTAATTGGGATGGAGGAGATTACGACCCGGTTATCATTATCAACAAACGAAGCGGGGCTAATCCCGACGTGATTTGGAGTACTGAAGTCCATACCTTCCCCGGTGAACCGGACGCAACGATGATCGAAGGTGAGTACGGCTATACCTTTTCAAATGGAGCATATGCTTGGACCTTAGACAAGGAAAGCGGGGCATTATTATCGAAATATGCTTGTTATGACGAAGTAATTTGGGCGGATGATAGTTTTACTGTCAAACCTTTCATGAATCTTCAGGGCCACTGCAGCAGTTCATTAGAAGTGGTTGAACACAGTACTGGTGAATTGAACGATGACAAGGGAGCACTGTATATCATGACTATTGGAAATCAATTGGTTCGTCGAAATACTTTCC
>CAUZVL010000219.1:0-2632 GCA_963583355.1 Candidatus Thalassarchaeaceae archaeon | reverse complement strand
TCCGACGATTCCGATGCGGTCACCTTGATTTACAATCAAGTTAATATTTTCCAAAACATCGACCGCTCCAAAGGCTCGGTCAACCGCCTCGACCTTGATTAGCTCGCGCGACATGATGCGTGGCGATGTCCAACCATTCATCAACCAACCGGTCGAACTATTGACGACATCATTGTAAAGAGTCTGCGTATCCGGTAACCGTCCCGATAATCTTGTCAGCTTCGGAACCAATACCTTTCTTGGTGATGGTTACAACAACTTCACAGCCGCCGTCGTCGCCACTACATAGGTCTTGTCCGTTTTCCATAATCGTAATACCTTCTCCAGCTTCCCAAGCCTGGTCATTTCCACTTTCGAAAGTAGTGAAAGAGCAAGACCCTTCATCGCTGCATACCTGTGGGGTTCCGCCATCAACAGAGATACTTATCTTGACACGCGACCAGTCAAGAGCGGAGCCGGAAGCCATTGAGACTTCAATCAGTGCATCGTCTGTGCTGTCGCCCATTGTGCCAGCAGCATCTTTGCCGTTCCAAGTGAAAAGATCTAGGCTTTGACAAGAAACAATATTTGAAAGTGAAGTATTTGTCATTGTCTCTTCACCGGTTACGGTGTGTAAATATCCGGATGTTGCACCATTGCTATCTTCTGCCAACAAGGCAATAGTTGTAATTTGACTTGCTAAAGTATAAGTTGTTTCTGTGACAATAGCAAGACTATTTTCACAAGCACCTTGGCTAGATTCTACGTATTGGTCGGTTATTGCCGAGACAAAATACCCAGTTGGAATTTGAATTGTTTCGATTCCTCTATTTGTATTTAATTGTGTATCGATAACACCATCAAGGTCTAAGTCCCAACCGAGATCAAAAGAATCTCCATCTGGATCGACAGCTGCATGATATACATCGATTGAACAAGTGGCCGCCGTACATTCAACATCCTGCAAATAGGAGGTTCCATCAAGGACTGGTGGAGAATTCGGTTCATCGTTCTCTTCTGCTGAAACAGTTCCATCGCTAGCACCGAAGCATCCGACTAGTACCATAATTAGGCTGAGGGTTATTACATTGAAGGCTCTTATTGCGTTCATGATTATTTGTAAAACAAACTACAATATAACCATTGCCCCGAACGTAACTATTGACTACATGATTACTGCCGATGTCATCAATAGCCTTATGCCTGATTCCAGCAGGTATTCATACGATATCGGTCGTGAATCGCGCAAGGGGAGGTATTATTTACCTCCTTGTGGACTCGTTTGCAAATGACAGAGCCACAGAAGGATGATGATAGGCGGGCGACCTCAATATTACAAATTGCCGAAAAGCCCATCGGGATTGGCCTTGTAATAGGGATTGTTGCAGGTGCTGGCAATAGCATCGCCCTCGGCATTCCTCTGTGGCAATCTATTTCCGCTGGGGCTATATTAGGCATGTTAGTTTGCCTTTTAGCTTGCCCTGCTATGAAAAACATAGATCGTAAAACCGTTACTAAAACCAGGGCTAGAGCCACTAGTGCTTTTACAACTTTAGAATAATCAAATCGCTTTGACCGCATCTTCATGATGAGTTAGTAAATTACGAAGTTTTACCTTGAGTGAAGGTGTCATCATATCGTTATCTACCGACCACTCAACCGGGTCTAGAATTATACTTCGAGCAACTTCGTATCTCTTCCACTTTGGTTCGACCATATTATTCTTAGCTAGGTTTGCCAAAAGCCATTCTTTTACCTTCGAGTCATTGCACAAATCCGCATCAGAATCTGGCGCGTTAACACCTGCTTTGGTTAACTCGGACCTCAATCCTCTGAGATTTGGATGGACGATTAAGAAAGTATTAGCCAAGTTTCGACCATCGAGTACCGCTTGTTCTACCAGAGGACTCAATTTGAGGTTCTCTTCCAGAGGAGCGGGGGATACATATTTGCCATTTTCCAATTTGAATTGGCTTTTGACCCGACCGGTAATCGATAGATATCCATCGACCATTTTTCCAAGATCGCCTGTTCTGAATCCACCATCAGCGGTCATCACTTCTGCAGTTGCCTCAGGTAGGTTCCAATAACCACCCATGATGTTTGGGCCATGGACTATTACCTCGCCTTCATCGGGTGATTCAGGGTCATCCCAAGCATCCTTATCGATGGTTACGGTAACACCGTTGACCGGTCGGCCGACGCTATTTAGACGAGAGCCACCCTTGCCCATCCATCCATTGGCTGAGACCAATGGTGAGGTTTCGGTCAAACCATAGCCTTCGTAACAACTGAATCCGACCATTTGGACGAAACCTGCGACCTCTGGCGAAAGAGCAGCAGCACCAGACATACAAAATCTGATATTACCACCGAATCTTGCTCGGACTTTGGACCACAAAATCTTGTCGTAAAATTTGTCGAAAAAGCCACTAGGAGGAACCGAGTCACATTGAATGCCAGATTTTGCGATTCTTTTTGCCGCGTGCTTTTTTGCTTTCTTTGAAAGTAGTCTTTTGACTGGTGAACCTTCAAATTGGCTATTGACTCGGTCGTAAAACTTCGACCAAACCCTTGGAACCGCCAACAGGGCAGCGGGTTTGATCTCTATACATTCATCGGCAATTTTCGTTAGATCGGAAATCAGATTGAT
>CAUZVL010000218.1:0-2648 GCA_963583355.1 Candidatus Thalassarchaeaceae archaeon | reverse complement strand
CCCTAAATTAAATTGAGGAGGCACCGACATGGCACAACACCCAATCGCTGCTTTAAGGAAAGACCTCCAGAATCGAGGTTTATTGGAAAAATCGGCGATTAAATCATGGTCTAAGGTCGGATTATTATTTGTAATCGTTGGATTGCTATACTTTGCTCATATTCGCTTATCGTTATGGTGGAGCCTAGCATTATTACCCCTAACCGGATTGTTTTCCACCACATTAGCCATGACGGGCCACGAAGGAGTTCACTCTTCGGCTTGTAATTCACGCTGGGGAAATCTTAGCCTTGCTGCGATTGTATTTCCGCTCTTTGCCGGAATGTCGATGGAATATTGGCGCGAAAAACACAATGTAAAGCACCATGCTATGCCAAATGTCATCGATAAAGATCCCGATATACATGGCTGGCCTTTGGCTTTTAGCTCGGTCGATTACGAAAGGTCGGGCGGAATTATGAAATTCTTCCAAAAACACCTCCAAGGATTACTGTTCTGGCCATTGACACTTTTTGCTGGTCATTCGATGCGCTTTGAAGGGATTAAATATCTGATCTCACATCCATTCACCGTTTCGAAAAGGAAAAGATTCAATCGGGTCTGGGCACTCGACTCGATGATGATAATCCTTCACTTCACCTTCTGGATTGCCGTTCCAATTATGGCTGGAATCACTTGGTGGATGGTCATAGGATTCTATGGACTATTGTGGGCTCTTGTTGGTTTATTCCTCTCGATGATATTCATAGTCGGCCATGCCGCAAGACCTATCACCTACGAGTGCGATGAGAACTGGAGATTACAGGTCGAAACCAGTAGACGGATTAAAATGGGCAGAATCGGCAGTTTCTTTTTCGTCGGCCTCGATTATCAAATCGAGCACCATCTATTACCTGCAGCATCTCATTTCTCGCTGCCAAAAATCGCCCCTCATGTAAAAAAATATGCTGAAGATAATGGTTGGAACTATGAAGAGATCGGATTTCTTAAAGCATTGTGGATTTCTACAGCATATATCAACCGTGCATGGCGCGAACAGCCAATCGTCAAATTAACCGCTTGAATCAACTCGAGCAAGAAAGCATCGAGCACCCGGGCCGATCTCTGGCCCACTCTGGTCGTTTTACAAACCATTTAGAATGCATCTCAGGCTGCTCATCGTATGGTCTTTTCAATAATTGATACAGTTCTTCAACCAAACCAAAATCATCTTGTTCGGCCTTATCGATGGCTAATTGAGCCATCCAATTCCTCAGGACATATTTAGGATTGACCAGATTCATCGCTTCGGCTCTATCACTCTTTACCAGCCCCAAATACTTGACTAACCATCGATTCCAGTCGTCCTTTGGAGTCGAATCAAAGTCATAAAAACAAAATTCTAACTCTTCGACATTAGGTTCTTTCAGAGTCGAAAGCAAGCGGAAAAATATTGTCATATCGGTTTCAGAGCTATGTAATAGGCCGATTAATTGTTCGACCATTTCCTTATCATATTCGTTAAAACCAAGTTTACTGCACCACATCTGGCGGTAATTTCCAATCAGTTCATCATCAAAAAGTTCCATTAACTGTTGCAATTTTTCGGTCTGGGCGATCAATGGAGAAATCGCTTCGACTAATCTTGCAAAATCCCAACCAGCAATCATCGGTTGCTGACCAAACCTGTAGCGTTTATTTTGTAAATCAGTAGTATTTGGAGTCCAATTATGGTCATAATCCTCAATCCAACCATAAGGGCCATAGTCGATTGTAATACCATGAATCGACATATTATCACTATTCATCACCCCATGGACAAAGCCGACCCTCAACCATTCCATCACCATATGGGCAGTTGTTTTACCAACTTCGGATAACCATTCTATTAACAGGTCATCACCTTGAGATTTCAATTGAGGGAAATGGGTTTTCAATGTATGGTCGACCAGACTTTTTAGGGTTGATTCATCTCCTCGCATCGAATGAATTTGAAAAGAGCCAAAACGAATAAAACTCGGTGCAACTCTGCAGACTACCGCACCTGGTTCATCCGCCACCCGACCATCATAGAACATGTCGCGTCGGATTTTTTCACCAGTCGTACATAGTGAAAGTGCACGGGTTGTCGGTACCCCAAGGTGGAACATGGCCTCGCTACAAAGGAATTCACGAATCGATGAGCGCAAAACCGCTTTTCCATCAGCAGTTCTCGAATAGGGGGTTAGGCCTGAACCCTTCAATTGTAATTCCAACACTCCTTGGTCGGTTTGAACCTCACCTAGAGTAATCGCTCTACCATCGCCTAATTGTCCAGCCCAATTTCCAAATTGATGGCCGCCATAACATTGTGAGTACGAATCCATGCCCTCGCAAATTTCATTTCCAGCAAGTATGGCTGTATCTTTTTGATCTAAACCAAGGGTTTTAGCCATCTGGTCGGACCAAGCCACAACGCTTGGGGAAGGTACTTTGGCGGGGTCTACTCGTGACCAACAAGCCTTCAGGACCTGTCTTGGCCGACCACCTTTGACCGAATCACCCGGGGTTTCGAGCACGAAACGTGAGAGCCACTCCAAATCCGCTAAGCCGCTCATATAGGCTGTGATGAGGTGCATGACACTTCAACATTAGTGATTTATTTGCGGACAAATAGTTCTCACTGGAGT
>CAUZVL010000217.1:0-2670 GCA_963583355.1 Candidatus Thalassarchaeaceae archaeon | reverse complement strand
GTTGAACCAATCTGGGTGTTCTTGAGCATATACGTGGTCTTGGTGGACATGGTTGACCACAAAGTCTGCCATCACTCTAATTCCGGCCTCATGGGCCGCATCTACCATCTGCTCCAATGCTTGTTCCCCGCCAAATCTAGGGTCGACCTGGCGTGGCTCGACCGGCCAATATCCGTGATAACCTGAGACTTGGTGGACTCCATCACCGGCGATATATGAGCCGTTAGGATTGGTATTAGCCGGTGAGATCCATAATGCATTGATACCGAGGTCGGTGAAATATCCGTCTTCGATTTTTTGAGTGACCCCTTCAAAGTCACCTCCTTGCCAATCGGCTTCGGTTTCAGCACCTGTAGCCGGACCATCATTGGAAATATTTCCATTGACGAATCGGTCGGTCATAACCATGTAAATGAGTGCATCCTCCCATTGGAATTCTGCTTGGTCACCGGTCCAAAATACTGCGAGGCTGGATTGGGACTCACCCGATTGCAATTCTATAGTATGCTTGCCTTCGGGTAACTCGCTGATGTTTAATTGCCAATCCACCCCTGATTGAACAAAATCATATTCTTGGTTAGGGGACGAGACCGCCCCACCGATGATCAAGAGGCCACCTTCGATTTTTTGGGTCAACTCTGTTGCATAATTTACTCGCATAATTGAATTTTCAACCCCCTCACAATAGCCTCGGTACCGGTTGACCGGATCGAAAATATATTCGCCGTCAACGATGAATTTATAGCAATACATCCCTGGTTCTAATTCGATATATGTCATCCAAGCACCATTGTTTTGAGTCATTGAAACATTTGTATCCCAATCCCATTCCCCGCTCAATTCGACGGTTGTAGCTTGGCCAGACCAAGCGAATAATGTTCCATCTTCACTTTCTCCAGTCACTGATGGTATGCTTAGTGCTAAGAGCAAAAAAATGAGGAAATAGGCTTGGCGCATTGTGGTTTACTCCTTGAATAATGAGTCGGCTGTCGCCTTGATGTCATTGAGATGTTTGACCAAGAATCCCTCGACAAATTCGTTTGCAGGATTATGATATGCTTCCATTGGTGGGCAATGTTGCTGCAACTTTCCTTTGTCGAGGATGGCGATTCGGTCGGCTAAAGTCATCGCCTCGATTTGGTCGTGGGTAACATAGATTGTAGTCGTCCCCAATTCTTCGTGCAATCTACGGATTTCGAGTCGCATTTGATGGCGTAATTCAGCATCCAAATTGGATAGAGGCTCATCCATTAGCAATACTTTAGGCCGTTTGATCAAAGCTCTTCCAAGCGCAACCCTTTGGCGTTGACCGCCGGATAATTCCTTGGGTTGCTTGGTCAATTCATCGACCAAACCAAGCATATCTGCCATCTGTTCAACCCTTGCTTTAATCTCTTCTTCGGGAAGTTTAGCCTCTCCTTTCATTCGCTTTAATCCGAATGAAAGATTGTCACGAATATTCATGTGAGGGTAGAGTGCGTACGATTGGAACACCATCCCCAATCCTCTGGCACCGGCCGGTAGGTCGTTTATTCGAATCCCGTCGATTTTTATCTCCCCTTCACTGATATCCTCTAGTCCAGCCAACATCCGTAAGGTAGTGGATTTACCGCAACCAGAAGGACCTAAAAGAACCAAAAACTCGCCGTCTTTTACTTCTAAATCCAAGTTGGTTACAGCTTCTGTACCGTCTTCATATCTCTTTGTTACTTGTTCAAAATTCACACTAACCATCAGATCACCCCTTGACCCCGCCTGCAGAAAGTCCCTCGACGAGGAACTTTTGGAATAGGATGAATAAAATGACTACTGGTAGACTTACCAAAAGGCTGGCCGCGGCGAAATCGCCCCAAGATTGACCGGTTGCTGAAATCATCGAGGCTAACCCTACCGGGAGAGTATACATATCGTTTGAGGTATTGAAAGTTAATGCTAGCAAGAATTCGTTCCAAGCTGCTAAGAAACTGAAAAGTGCGGTTACCGCAATCGCTGGCAATGATAGTGGTAAGATGATTTTGCTAAATATTTCGAATCTACTACAGCCATCGAGCATCGCAGCCTCCTCTAATTCGCGTGGGACCGTGTCGAAGAATCCTTTGAGCATCCACACACATAATGGAAGCGCAGTTACCGAGTAAGCGAGTATTAACCCGAGATGCGAATTGAGCAGACCCAGTGATTTCATCACCATGAAATAAGGCACTAAAATGATGATTCCAGGGAACATTTGCACCAGTAAAAACGAGAACATAGATTGATCACGGCCGCTAAATTTGAATCTTGAAAACGCATATGCTGCTGGAACTGCTAAACATAATCCAGCGATGGTTGTGCCCAACGAGACGATAATAGAATTCATCAACCAAGTCCAAAACGCTTCACCATCGAGAAGTTTTGAAAAATGTTCGAAGGTGAAACCATCACCAACTTTTCCGCCAAGAGAATTGCCAGGTGAAAAGGCGATATCGATAATCCAAACGACTGGAAGTAATACTATGAAAGCAAAATGAGCGAGGATTATGTGTTTTCCAACCCGTTCGACTTTGAAGATTTGAGCAGCATTTCTGGCTAAGCCTTGCTCGATATCTTCAATCTTCATTCCGCTGCGACTCCAGCGGCTAACATGTGGCGCTGAGAGCCAATATAATCCGAGTATACCCGGTAAAACCA
>CAUZVL010000216.1:0-2674 GCA_963583355.1 Candidatus Thalassarchaeaceae archaeon | reverse complement strand
CCAAACCACATTTTCTACTGGTTTCTTGGTTTCTGGTTTGACATTGGCATCTACATCTAGTTCACCGCTGCATTCGGAATGGCGGTTTCCACCATGAATTCTTTCACCAGAAGGGCAAACAACATGGAGATCAAGATCATTATAATTATTCCAAATCAATGAAATTTGAACATCGGAAGACTTCGCTCCTTCCCTCTCCAGACGTTCTTTCAATTCTATCATCGCTTCGTCAGAAACTTGGCGGGCAGCTAATTCTTCGGCGGCTTTTTGAGATTCTATTTCCGCTAAGCGTTCTTCCTCCAGAGCAGCCATTTCCGCCTGGCGCTGTTCTTCTATTTGGGCTGCTAAGCGGGCCTCTTCGCCCTGTCGCTCTGCCTCTTTCTGTTCGGCAATTAATTGTTCTCGAATTAAATCAGCTTCTCTCTTCGCTTTATATTCAGCTTCTTTTCGAGCATCTTCTTCTTCGAGTTGTTTTGCCAACCTTGCTTCATCTTCAGCCTTTAATCTTGCTTCATCTTCGACTTTCTTCTTCGCGATTTCTTCATCGGATTCTTTTTGAGATTGTTCTCTGGCTTTAATCTCTCCAAGGCGGCTGGTTACTAGTGCCAATTTACGATCTAATACAGATAATGCTTTAGAAAAATTAGGTGGAGTCCTTGAACTTGTAACCGCATCTGCATCCAAAGTTCGCGAACGCATCGAACGGTCATCGTTTCGAATTAGCATATACCAAATCCCATAAAGGAAAGCACCTGTGGAAGTGCCGGTAATTAGCCATTCGACCAAGTCCATATCCGAGCCTAAACACTACAAGGATTTATTGTCATCGGCGTTAAGTGCTTTAAATCAACACTCATGACGAGATATTACATCGAGCAAGTCCATCCACCCAATTCTCCAAACGCCTGTAAAGCGACCCCAGCATCGATGATTACCGGCATATGGAATCTCCACTGCTGCGATGATATTGAGCAAGGTGGTTTTCACTGAGCAGGGGTTTCATTTAGGCCGAGCCTCATACCACCTCTATGCGCGAAGTCCATCTCTCGTGGAATCCAAATACGATTGTGGGTTCTGATTTTGCTTTGATAACCGCAATTTCGAATTATTTCGAAGTGGTTGCCCATCTCGACATCACCCCTTCAGGTGTTAGACAATTGGTCAAAATTTCATTAAAAGAGACTTGCACGATCGATGATATTCAAGATATCTATTATCTGGATGTCGATGGGCCATTGAGCAATTACCCATTACCAGAAGAAGGCGGTGATGGCTTCATTGTGGTATGGAACAAGCACCCGATATCGATTGCTGCAATCAATTTCGACAGTTTACATGTGATACCCCCATATACGATTGGAGTAGATGGGGTAAAAATCACCATCAGGGGGTTACCGGATGGTATCTCAGGATTTCTCAAAACTGCACGACTACTATTGCCACCAGACGGGGTGAAAGTAGTTGAGATTGAATCGAATGAGAACGAATTAATGTCTATCTTAAGCCCAAAACAAATCGAATCGGCAAAATTGGCACAACGGGCAGGCTATTATAAAAATCCAAGAGAAATTTCGATAAGAGAATTATCTGAATTGACCAATACCCCCCGCTCGACCTTACAAGAACATCTATCAAAAGCCGAGATTGCAGTAATGGATTGGGTCACCAAAACCTATCTCTCCCATTGAGAAACCCTTGTCTATCAATCGCCCCTCGGACTGGTCATGACCTCACTTGAAAACCTCCTACCCGGTGGAAAAGGGGTGTGGATCCCAATCGACCATGGGGTTTCTGACTATCCTGTAAAGGGTATAGATAACTTGCAAAAAATTATCACCTTATTGGCAGGAGCCGGTGCTGATGCAATCGTTGCACATAAAGGTGTAATCAGTAAATATTCATCACTTTACCCTGGGAAAATGGTTGCACACCTCTCGGTATCTACCCGACATGCAGGTGAGAACTCAAGCGATAAAGTACTGGTTGGAACCGTCAATGAATCAGTAAGCCGCGGTGCGGTAGGGGTTAGTGTCCAGGTGAATATGGGCAGTGAGTCTGAACCGGAAATGATTCAAAGACTCGGCGAAATCTCCACCCAAGCATTCGATTCAAAAATACCACTTCTCGGAATGATTTACCCACGAGGGAAAAATCTCGATGTGATGGCAGAAGATGATACAGGTGGTGCAGCACATGCAGCACGCCTCGGTTTTGAATTGGGATGTGATGTAGTGAAGACTAAGTGGACTGGTGATGCTATCTCATTCGCAAAGGTCTGTACTGCAGTGCCGATCCCAGTTTTGATCGCCGGTGGACCTGCTGGCGCCTCCGACCGAGAGATTCTTGAAATCGTCTACCAAGCGATGGGGGCTGGTGCGGCTGGAGTTTGTTTTGGTAGGCAAGTTTTCACTCATGCACATCCGGATAAAATGGTAAGAGCCCTCCGTGCGATCGTACATTCCGGAAGCAATGTCGACCAAGCAATAATGGACACGGGTTTGTGAAATAGATGCAGGTATGGCTAGAATCAGGGTCCCGCCTCGAAGGTGTGGATTTAGTTTGTGGCGATGATCTATCAGTCGATGGAAATGCCTTGTATATCGATGGAAAACAAGTTGGACGAAGAGTAGATGTAAGCGATTCTGCTGGTCAGGCATTGGCTCGCTCATTGGCG
>CAUZVL010000215.1:0-2687 GCA_963583355.1 Candidatus Thalassarchaeaceae archaeon | reverse complement strand
CAAAGTTGCTCCGCCTGTGGTTACACTTCTGATGGAGGTTGAACGCTGCCTGATAAAATTTGATTTTGACATGAATAAAGTGGCTGAAGACCTCGAACAAAGAAAACCAGGTCGTCGCTCGATTCTATTTGCTCATGGGGTTGAAGTCATCCCAGTTTCGACCGCTACCCTACCACCTGCCGACCATACAAATTGTTATTTGGTCGGTGATCCAAATGGAGATTTCATCGTGGTTGATCCTGCGTTCCACAACCGCGAAGGCATGGAGGATGTCGCCGAAGCAGTCGCCCGTCATAATGGTGATCTTGTCGCAATTTTCTTCACACACAGCCATAGTGACCACATGCCAGATATGGGCTTATTACGCGAAGCATTCGACCAACCTATATGGTCGGCTTCACCAAATGCGGACCGAATCTTAGCCGATGGTGAAATCCTCACTCTTGGCAAACAGGACTGGACCGTACTCCACACCCCAGGCCATCACCCGGAACATCTCTGCTTGATATCGCCTTCAGGTTTGATAGCAGGAGATATGGTAGCAGGATTTGGCACGATTCTCATCCCTTCGGCCGAGGGTGATATGATGCAATATATCGATCAATTAGAGCGATTAAGAGATTTGGAACCACACTTGATATTTCCCTCGCATGGGCCAGTGATTCCATTACCCCAAAAGAAGTTGAATCAATATATTCGCCACCGCTCGATTAGGCACGATAAGGTCTTACAAGCGCTAGAACAATATTCTTCTTTAGATGATATTGCAAAATCCGCATACGAGGATACCCCCGAAGCAAATCCCTTTTTAGCCAAGGATCAAACATTATCCCATTTGCTTTCCCACCAAAGGGCTGGAACTGTCCTAAGGGTTGAAGGTAGATGGCATATTACACCTTAACCAGAGGGGAGGGTTGTAAGATGAAGGATGCGATGAGTGCACTCGATCTAAGGGCGATGGTCGCAGAACTATCTACATTGGTCGGCTCTCATTGTAAAAAATGCTATATGCCGCATTACGAACAAATAGTTTTGAGGTTAAGAGTTAAAGAAGGTGGCAATCATGACCTTGTTATCGTTAGAGGCAAGAGGCTTTACACAAGTGTTCGCGATCGCCCGATGCCACAAAATCCGGTTCAATTCGCGATGATTTTACGTAAATATTTGTCCAATTCTAGATTCGTGGGAATAGAACAACTCGGTTTTGATCGAGTGCTAAAACTCACCTTTGAAACCAGCCACGGAAAATATCACCTCTATGTCGAGGTTTTCCGCGATGGAAATATCATTCTCACCAATGGCGATGATGTAATCATCCAACCGTTAACCCATGCTACCTATGCCGATCGCACTCTAAAAAAAGGCATAGAATATGTGCCTCCACCGGCTGCCCTAGACCCTTATTCTCTCAATTTTGAACAATTCTCACAACTCATGTTGGATTCCGACCGTAACCTCGGTCGTACTCTTGGTGGAGTGGTTAACCTCGGTGGTGCTTTGGCAACCGCGGTTTGCGTAGATGCGCAGATTGAGCCGTCAGCCGAGATGGTAGATGTCGATATCAAAAAAATATGGGATGCTTTGAACGCCTTATTACACGGTGATTGGAAGGGTTATCTTTTCCTCAAAGACGGTGAAGTAAAGGAAGCCTGGCCACTCATCTTAGCGACATTGCGTGACCAAGAATACAAAGAATTCGACAAATTGTCGGTCGCAGTAGATGAATGGATGGGACCTCACGATGCTCAAGCCCTCGCTCGTAGGGAGGCAGAACAGCTCGATATTTCCGCGCCCGGGCGCGGCCATTCAACCGATACTGAAAGGCTGGAACGGAGATTGGATCAACAAGAGAAAGCCTTGGCCGGTTTTGGGGCAAAAGTCGAGAAGCAACAAGCACTCGGACATGCGATTCAAGAGAATTGGACTCATGTGGAACAATTGCTTGCTCAAATGAATGAAGCGGTCGAAACTCTAGGTTGGTCTGATGTGAAAAAATCGGTCAAAAAAATTCCTTGGATTCAATCCATAAATGCTGCCGACCGTACATTCAACGCCTTCTTGCCAAACGAACAAGGTGAGCCTGATGGTCAAATAACCCTTGATTTGGACGGAAGTGTTCATCAAAATGCTCAGAGATATTTCGGCGCTGGCCGTAAACAAAAGGACAAATCCGCCGGAGCGATTCAAGCATTGCAAGATACGAAGGATGAATTGGCTCGAGCCAAAAAGAAAGAAGCCAAACGCGAAGCGAGCGGTCAAGTCGCAAAGGTGAGGCGAGCCAAGCGCTTATGGTTTGAGAATCATCGCTGGACAATGCTATCGGGTGGCCATCTAATGATAGGTGGTCGCGATGCAAAAGGCAACGATGGTATCGTCAAAAAGCATATGAGTTTAGGCGATAGATATCTCCATGCAGACCTTCACGGAGCCCCTTCTTGTAGCCTTAGAAATAATCAGGGTTTCATCATCGATGAAAACCCATCCCCTCATATCGGTAATGATATGCCAGCGTTCAGATTATCGGATAAAGTCGATTCAGAACTCGACGAAAAAATCACCCAAGAAGCAGCGGTACTCGCGCTTTCGTGGTCGAGAGCATGGAATGGCGGTGGAGCCCATGGAACCGTATTCTGGGTAAAACCCGGTCAGGTTTCCAAATCGGCAGAAACCGGTGAATACGTCGGAAA
>CAUZVL010000214.1:0-2735 GCA_963583355.1 Candidatus Thalassarchaeaceae archaeon | reverse complement strand
CTTCTATAGCGTGAATTAATATGTCGAGATTCACGTCGTGATGAGCGGAAACCGGTATGATAGGCGCACCTTCAGCGATGGTGTCTTTGAGAAATTCTTTGATTTCGTTATAGGATTCTAGCGCCCTTTCTCGACTTACGAGGTCGATCTTGTTTTGAACGATGACAATATTTTCGATTCCAGCGATTCCCAAAGCCATCAAGTGTTCTCTGGTTTGAGGTTGGGGGCATGGTTCGTTAGCAGCGACCATCAACATTGCACCATCCATTATCGACGCGCCGGTAATCATTATCGCCATCAAGGTCTCATGACCAGGAGCATCGACGAATGATATTACACGTTGTAATTCGGTGACATCATCATTTCCACCATCTGGTCTGTGACCTGTTGCGTAATATTCGCCTTTAGAGGTCTTGTAAAATGCAGTATCTGCATAACCTAATTTGATTGAGATGCCACGTTTTCTCTCTTCCGAATGAGTATCTGTCCAAACACCTGAGAGTGCTTGGGTCAGGGTTGTCTTACCGTGGTCGACATGACCTACCAAGCCGATATTGACTTCAGGTTGTGCCGGAAGCTTGTGTGCCATGCTTCCTACTCCCTTTCCTAATGTCCCATTTGCTTATTTTTTCACTCGGAGGATAATCCTAGAATGTCTGCGAGAGATTTGTTAGCCGCTTCGACGACCTTGAGGTTGATTTGCCTAGTATCGGTGGTAATTGTATTACCACGGAAAGTACGGCGCATGCGCATTCCATCAGGCTTGTAACGGAATCGCTTCTTTTCGCCACGCTTGGCCTTGAACACGAGATCGTGCCCCTTGAATCCAGTAGATGCGGTGACCAAGATAGATTGGCGATTTCCGCCGGTTAAGTCGGCTCTCATTGGGGTTCCAGTCTTATCCGAACCGCCGGTAACTTGCAATTTGTAACCTGCAAGAGTTGCTTCGCCTTCACCTACAAATATGCCATCGACAATGTCGCCGACTTTCTTTCCTAGGAATTGCGAGAGGTTATTTCCACTGATGGTCATATTGTACGAACGACCGTTATTTGCGGGTTCGGTATCATTTACCACTGCGACGAACGAAGTATCTGCCATGAAAGTCCACTCCTTTGAGCAATCCGGGCGACATGGGACGGGTATTTAGCCCCATCTGTACGCACTTCGGGTAGCCAAAGTTCATCGTAAGCGTGGTGGAATTAATGTTTCAAGCCTTCTAGCAACATCACTGGGTAACATATGGGGCATTGTGATATGCTGGGTTCGGCCTTTCCCATCGTCCATTTTAGCCTTCCTCGCGACGATGATTTCATCTTGTGCGAGTTGCTTGATATACTTCCAAACCGTGGTATGGCCTTTTGGTTTTTGATTAAATTCCTCGCAAACAACCCGGTAGTTTTTTTCGGTCTCGCCGCTGGTAATAGTGCCGGTCCGGCGTAACTTTCTGCACACTCCCAAAAGCAAAAGCATCGAATGAACCGGCAATCTATCGACATCGAGTGAATCGACATTTACCGATTGGGTGATCACCGTCTGTTGTACATCTTTTGAGTCGATATAATTGCGACCTTTGGCCTCTGCCCGCTTTGCTGAACCTTCCAATAATTCGATTACCCGCCTAGCATCCCCGGTCGGGCCGGCGGCTTGGGCGATTAGGACTAAGGTCTCATCAGAAAAGCTTCCATTGGTCAATCCCAACTTGGCACGCTGGCGAGCGATCACCAACAGACCATCCTGGTCATATGATGGCATGCGAAGATGATTGGACCGTCCCATTCGGGAAATAACCGCACCTTCGAGCAGATCTAAGACCTGTTCTTGTGATATCAAGATGAGCGAAAGGGTTCCGGTTGAATCCATATCTTCGTCAATTCTCAATAATTTATACAGTACATCATCGCCGCTATGGCGTAAAAGATGGTCTACCTCGTCTAAAACGATGATTAGGTGAGCAGACTCTGCAATTATCATTCGCCTTAAGGATGTGAGCAGTTCACCTACACCTAGACCTCGGTCCGGATAGCCTGGGTCGAGATCCTTGATGACTTTTTGAATCACTCGAGAAGCGGTCGTTGCATTACGGCAATTCACATGTACGCTTTTGACCGAGCGAGTATTGGACAAATGGCGGGTCATGTCGACACAGAATCTCTTGACCAGAGCGGTTTTTCCTGAACCAACCGGCCCGGTTACGACCGCTCGTCCTGTGCCCTCGGGGTGAGAGAGACCGGCAAACATGATCGCAAGTTCCTTTTGAGCATGGTCACGGCCTACCAATTCATCAGGTATGTAGTCGAATCCAAATACCTCTGGATGAGCGAGAATCATCCCCGCTCCGATTCGGTCTAGATAAGTGCCCATGACCTTGAGGGGTCACCGTCTACGGTTATTGAAGAATCCCCCCTAACTATGATTAAGGGATTTCGTCGAATTGGTAACCGGTTTCCCACTTTTTCTCGCCCAGAGCAACCTCTAATTCGAAAGGGGTTACCAATGGCTTAGAATATCTTACCGCATCATCTATTGCAATTCTTGGGCAAGCGGTATTGACGAAAGCATCGACCGGATAGAAATCTATGAGTTCAGGACCGATATGTTCCAATGCAAGCAAGTAGCCTTTTTTGCCATGTTTAGCTAACATTCTTTTTAGTCTAAGGGCAAGAGTACGCCTCATTTGGCCGGGTTTTTCACCGATCAATATCGCGAATCGCTCTGAGTCTTGAATCGCCATA
>CAUZVL010000213.1:0-2743 GCA_963583355.1 Candidatus Thalassarchaeaceae archaeon | reverse complement strand
GAGCTAATTGGCGTAAGCGACCATCCCTAATCGCCCGTCGAGTTTCGGTGAGGGCTGCTGTCCAATGACTCCTTACCTCCTCATCCCCTTCCAATAACCGTGGCCCATAACTGGTCAATACCGCACCGTGCGACTCGGTTTGTTTGCTGCGAGTCATGTCGAACAGGTCAACGCCAAAATATGCATATACCGCACAATTATCTGGGCCACCTATGCCCGGGCACCACAATAATGATCCAGCGAAGCGACGCTTTATCGTTTGAATTGCTTCGATTAATTTTCCCGGCCTATTTGCCAATTGTAGTGAATCGGTCAAGACCACAATATGTGGGTTTAAATCGGGGTTCATCAATTCAGGATCGTGATTTAGCGCTTGCCAAGACAGCGGTAATAGATCGCCTTTTTGTGCTACTTCACCAGCGTCTGCCTCCTCGAGAGAAGGTGGTAAAACATGGCCTATCGAGGCGGATAAACTGGGTCCTGGATCGCTCGATTCCCAAGGTGCGAACGCAGCTCGCCCGGTGATGGTTAAACGAGAAGGAAGTCCTCCATCGGTTGAAGATTCGAATGGAGCGAAACAAACATCGGCCTCTTCACCATTGGACAAAACAAGTCCCGGAGTCCACGACGTTGGTTCATTTCTGTCGCCTAAACCCCATAATCGAGCCATGCGTTGGCGAGCTTTGACGGTACGACCTAAGCCTGCCATGATTTGGGGGGGGAGGTGGTCTGGTCTTGAATGATTTGAAACAGGAGATGCATGTCACCTCATCTCATGGGCAGAATCCTACTCGGTATTGTGAGCGCACTTCTGCTATTGCCGATGGCTTCCCAAGCCATATCTTACCAGTTCGAAGCGGCCGAAGGAACAGCCTGGATAAACTGTGATGAAGGCTATATTGAATTGTCGAGCAATAATACGTCAATCGCTAATGGTAGCGATTATTCGGTTGAGTTAGACGCTGGTAATATTACCATTACCACCCCCTATGGTTCTAGATGTCAAACTGTTTTACCGGTAAATGAAGAAATGCCAAATTTACGCCCAGGCCCAAGTGAGGATTTTCATACTTTTGACCTACCACTTTGCCTTCAAACATATGCAACATGTAATGGCGAATATTTTAGCGGAAATCTTGAAAACGATAGCGCAGATGTTTTCGCGATCAATGTGAGTGCTGATGAGGTTCTCAATTTCCTTCTAATGGCATCTTCAAGTGATTTGGAAGTTAATTTCCATTTCCAGAATAATTCATCCGAGACAGATTTGGCCTATCAGCTCACCACGACGGTCAATACCAGTTATGGTGACCGAATAGAACTGTTAATTCCGATTCATGAAGATGGTCGATTATTGATAACCATAACCAGCCAATCCCCATCGACTCTTTGGGCAATTCATAGTGGAAGGCTTTCTTTGAGCCCGGTAGGGCTGACCGATTTCGATCAGATTCAGGCATTTGGAAAGGTCCCCAAAATAGCAGCCATCAATGGGGCTCAATCTATCGTAATTCTACGGTCTTCAACTTACGGCGAACAAGGAATTGTACCGGTCCAATACCGATATATGCTTGAGAGCGGAGAATTTAGTGAACCGATTAATGCAACCCAAGGCGACCGGATTCGGGGCATGGATGGAGCGTTTGCAATAGAAATTACTTGGCAATGCGATTGCCATTGGTCAGCATCATTAGAATTGGATTTCCATTACGATGCAGGCATGGCACTCGACGCACCATCATTGCGACCATCAACCGCACAATCGGATAATTCGACCTATCCCAAAATAGAACTTGATGGAAGTTTACACATCGGCGAATTAACCGTTGGAAACCACGATTATAGTGATGTCTTACTCTATGAAGTCGCAGGATGGAACGATTCAATTCATCTGATAAATGTCGACATTGATGGCGGAATATATGACCTCAAATTAACCCTTTACGAGATGGACCAATATAGTTGGGAAGTAATCAAGGAAACCTCTGCGACCTATTCTATGACATCGGTAAGTGCATCGATAGAGGTCGGACCAGGTACACATTTCATTCTCATCGAACATGTTAACGGCAGCGCAGCACTCGCTCCAGATGCTGATTCAGTCGCTTGGAGAATGATTCTCACAACCGCGGTAATCGAGGAGGGTGAAGAGCCGTGGTTCCAAACCTCTCAAGCGGTGAAAGATGCGGCACAAATGTTCTATTGGATAATTGGGTTTTTGCTCGGGGTACCATTCTTACTCTTTGTCATTCACATAAAAAGAGAAGAACGATTCGCCAAGGAATTCGCTCTAAAAAAGAATAGACTCGATTGGCTCAGGCAAAGAATTGATGCTGGCAAGCCAGTCGAGAAGGATCTCAACCGAGCGCTTCGGGCGATTTCTTCTTTGGAGTGGGAAGAGGCATTAGGGGCATGGGGGGTGCCTGAGATTCGGCATAATAACGGTGGAATCGATCTAGCGGTTTGGCGTTTGGATTCCCGCCTAGCCAAAAATGGAAATTGGCCATTGCTCATAGGAGTTTATCCCCAAGAGCGCGATTGGAACGTAGCAGGTATCAGATTCGAGGCACCACAAGGTGGCCAATGGAATGTAGCAAAGGTTGAGCCTAAACTATTATACCGAAATCACGAAATCTTCCTAGATACCCTAAAGAAAGGTTCACGTTTCTTCTTCCAAATACAGTTAGAAGGTAATGCGCCTGCTCTAGACCTGCTAATATCAGGAATGGTTGAAGGGGAGCCG
>CAUZVL010000212.1:0-2773 GCA_963583355.1 Candidatus Thalassarchaeaceae archaeon | reverse complement strand
TGGAGATTGGGCTCCATATCGCCAAATCTCAAAAAGCGTTTTTGCTAAAGGTGCTGATGTCGCCTTATTGGTTCACGAATTCTGTATCGTCGACGCAGACCGGGCCATGCCGGTAATATTAGATCACGATGGAACTGTTTGGATCAGCCAGGCTGGCATGGGCGGAGTAGATTCTATTACTTTTGAAATATGTAAACCGGCGATTTTAAACGCTGGATTCATCATCAATGAAGGTCGGCTGAACGAAAGATTGGTCGCCCGGGCAAAGGAGGTCGTTTTGCTTGGCACCGGCATGGGGGCGGCGAGATTGACCGTGCTCGACGATATCGATATCGGCGATGGCAGCGATAATTTACAACAGGTTTGTATTTCTGCACTCGGGGCTGATTGGCTATGATCGATTCATTATTGGCTGCTAAAGGCCAAGACCGCATTCTATTCTTATCAGGAGGACCAAAAAGTCATCTTGCCCGGAAGAGTTTCTTTGCTACCGGAATGAAAACCAGGTTGGTTATCACCCAACCAAATATCAGCGCTAATTCTAAACACTCCCCGTTAAATGGCGAGACGATAATTTGTCAAACCAAACCGCCGATGCAAGCAAGTTTACAGGAATTGACTGCCGGTGGTTGGAGAGCAACTCGATTGCTCAATTCAAAATCGCTATCTGAAATGTTGAGGGCTCTAAAACCCCACACTCCAAAGGGTGCGGTTTGGGCTGGGGCTTTAGCTTATGATTTGGTACAATGGACCCAGCCAATAAAATTACAATATCCTCCGGTCGAAGGTGAAATACTTGCCATATTGTGGTTGGTCGAAGAATGGTCAGAACAAGAAGTGGTGATTCCAGAATTGAAGTCTGATCCAAAACCGATGGTTGAAACATCATCTCATAGCGATCAAGAACACGCCGATATCGTTGATAAAATCAAGGATTCTATCGGGGACGGTGAATTATATCAACTAAATTTTGGTCGGAGGTGGGCCGGGGAATTGAGCGAGGATCCGGCTAATATTTTTCATCGATTATCGGTGAGTAATCCTGCGCCATTTTCCGGTTATATCGAAGCGGCGGATCTTGGCCTAGCTTTGGCCTCGTGCTCTCCCGAAATCCTCCTCGAGGTCAAAGGAAAAAACATTATGACCGCACCGATAAAAGGAACTCGGCCAAGAGGGTCTGATATCGACCAAGAAAGTCTTCTAAGACGGGATTTGGTGCACGATGAAAAAGAGCGGGCTGAGCATAGGATGCTGGTCGACCTCGAGCGAAACGAACTCGGTTTAGTCTGTAAACCTGGAACGGTTATCCAAAGCCGCTTCGATGTGGAAGCTTATGCAAATGTCCAACATTTAGTCTCCCAAGTCAGCGGTGAACTCGAGGAATCAAAAGACGGGTTGGATGCTTTACAAGCCCTATTTCCCGGCGGCAGTATTACCGGTTGCCCAAAAACCGTGGTCTGTGGCGCAGTCGATGAATTGGAAGAAAAAAACCGCTCATTTTGGTGTGGATCGATGGGATGGGTCGATGTACATAATGGCCAAAGCACATGGAATATTATGATTCGAACCTTGGAGGCCCGTTGGGGGGGCAAATCATGGAATGGATGCGTGATGGCTGGAGGCGGAATAACAATCGGAAGTCAAGCCGAAGCCGAGGTCGCTGAAGCGATTTGGAAGGCAGCTGCATTACGGCGGGCCTGTGGTTGGCTTAAGGCGGACCAAAAATCATTGGCCCGAGGCGAGTTAGGGATTTATCCGCTTTATGTCGAATTTAAACCATTAGAAAACCCCCCGAAATTTGATCTTAAAATCGCCTTTATCGATAATTTAGACTCGTTTTCGCAAAACATTGTCCACGCATTGAAATCGATGGGCTGCGAGGTTGAGTTAATCGATGGTCGCGGCCCGATAATCGAACTAAATCACGATGCTATTCTCATCGGCCCTGGCCCGGGCCGGCCGGAGGTCAGCCCGATCTCAATGGAATATGCCCGAAGAGCAATAGCGGGCAAAACTCCAACTTTGGGGATTTGTCTCGGTGCTCAAGCCCTCGGTTTAGCCGATGGGATGGAGGTGGTCAAAAGCCCACTCGGCCCGGTACATGGTGTGCCGGTTCAGATCGATTCAACCGGAGATGGATTGCTTGCAAAAGGCGAGCATCTGATGACCAGATACAACTCTCTCGTCCTTAGTGGCCAACCTAATTCTTTGGTTATCAGTGAGTTAGACCAAAGCAATACCTTGGTCATGGGGGTGTCCAATCGGGCAAAAAATATCTATGGATTACAATTTCATCCCGAATCTATCGGTTCTAAAAACGGCCTCGATATCATTGCCGAATTCCTCGCTCGTGTAGCGCATTATTGAAGAGGCGGCGGCGGCTGGCTCGATTCATGCCGACCTGTCGTCATTGCTTCGGAGTATATCCGCGCAACCAATTCATTCACGGAATTGGACCTCGGTCTCAAGTTTGTGTTCGCTGTGGCCTCGAGGAGGGGTTGGTCAACCCTGAGGAGGTCGCATCTCTTTACGACCAGTCGACCGCCAATGCAAGATTTTCGGCTATCTCACGTCGCTGGGCTCCGGCAATGTGGCTCACCATCCTTTGGTTCGTATGGATAATCGAGTTGTCCGAGGTTAGCCCATGGAATTGGTTTACTCTCGTACTATTGGTCGCATCTACTATTGGATTGCCGCTTTACATGCTGTTTTTTTCGGGCAAGCACGTTGCCGATATGGCCCGACTTACCCCTGAATACGAGCGCCCAAAGGG
>CAUZVL010000211.1:0-2785 GCA_963583355.1 Candidatus Thalassarchaeaceae archaeon | reverse complement strand
TACCGCTCAAAGCCCGACCGCCGATTATTTGGCCATTTAACGACTCCAACGGAGATATTACAATGGGTATTAAAACCAATATCCCCATCAACATTACATTGGGTAAATAGAACACTTCTGGATTGAAGATTAGCTCGCTTATCAATAACAAAACGCCCGTCATCGCCATCATGTATAAGGCAACACCGAAACCTACTGTTTTCAATTTTAATAGAGTTAGAGCATCCTTTCTTCCTTTAGTTAGTCGATGCACTTCATAAATCCCATCGTCGACTTCAAACCCAACTTGCAAACTGGATAACTGAGATGGAACCATCCATCTCCACAGAACGAATGCGGACAGTATAGCAATTCCTAATGGGATGAGATGCTCCAGCGCCAGTACAGAAGGATTTTCGATACGGCCCGCAGATGCAGTAGGTAGTAGGACCAAACATGCAAAGCATGCCAGTATCAACTTCCTCATGAATACGGGGGATATCTTGTCCTTCTTCATTCCTTCGCCGACCGATGTCGAACCAAGAATTTGTCAATTCGGTCGAATGCGATGTTTAATGTCGCTTCGTCTGCAAGATAAACCAATCTAAAATGGCCAGCACCCTTTTGAGTTGAAAAACCGCTGCCATGAACTAAAAGGACATGTTCTTCTTCTAGTAATTTTAAGACGAAAGCCTTGTCATCAACAGCCCAATTGATGTCGGTTAAACGAACGAACATGTAGAAAGCACCCCCGGGTGCTTCGACCTCTAAACCTTCAATTCCTTCAATTCGGTCAAGGCATAATTGGCGCCTTGATTTAACTTTGGATTTGTGTGATTCCATCCAACTTCTATTTGATTCCAAACCGGCGAGATAGCCCATTTGGGCAGGGGTGGAGGCACATAGTCTTGAACGAAGTAATCTTTCGATACCATCTCTCAAATCGACCATCACTTTTAGAGGATCGTGCAGAGCCATATAACCGATTCTCCAGCCAGGGGCATAGTAGACTTTGGAAACCCCATTGAGAGAAATTACCGGTGTCGATTTTGAAAGTGATGATACCGAAACATGGTTGCCACTAAAATCGAGACCATCGTATATTTCGTCAGCAACAATTACACAGTTTGGCCATTTTTCAGCAATGGCTAATAATTTGTTGATCTCAATCTTTCCTGCGACATTGCCGGTTGGATTATTTGGATTGATAATGACCAGTAAGCGGACATCATCATCCATTTTGCATTCAATATCCTCGAAATCAATAGCCCAACCTTCGTCCGATTTGAGGCCGTATTCGATGGTTTGGGCGCCGTACATCTGCGGGTATGCCATGTACGGTGGATAATGAGGACCGGGAGCCAATACTTTGGTTCCCTCTTCTAAAATTGCTGCGAATATAATCTGTAATGCCTCTGTTACACCGTGGCAAACATATACATCATCAACCGCACAATTCCAGCCCTTTGATGATTCGTCCTTTGCGATTGCCTCCCTCAATTTTGCTAAGCCATAAGAAGGGGAATAACCACTTTCGCCTCTAGACAAACTATCTTTGTAAGCCTCGACCATATGGGGAGGGGTAGCCAAACCAGGGTAGGCGATTGGGTCGCCAATATTTAATTTTATAATTTCATGACCTTCTGCCTCAAGGGCCATGGCGGGAACAACGACATCTCGAATTGCATATTGAATCGAAGCTGCTCGGTCGCTGACCGGAATCATCGAATCCCACCCATTTTACAAACTTCATTGAAATGGATTTCGCTCACCGGCTGAACACTCAGTCTTTGGCCTCTTGCCAAAAGCGGCATACCCTCCAATGCCGGGTTTTGTTTGAGAATTGGCAGGGATACCATTTCCATCGGTTCAATAGCCTCGATATCAATCATCGACCAACGAGGGTTTTCTGGAGATGACTTTGGGTCGAAATAATTGCTCTTTGGATCCCAAGAGGTATGATCGGGGTAGCCTTCTTTGCACACTCGGGCGAGGCCTGCGACATGAGGGGGCTTGGTATTTGAATGGTAAAATAAGACCAAATCATCCATCTTCATATCATCGCGCATTATATTTCTTGCTTGATAATTGCGAACTCCGTCCCAATGGGTTGAGCCGTCGATTTCGAGTTGCTCAAACGGATAGACATCCGGTTCAGATTTGACTAGCCAATATTTTGTCACCATCTCACCACGCTTCTCCACGGTCAGGAATCAAGGTCGCTTCCACAACGTCGATATCACCTCGAGTGGAGATCTTGCCCAAGCCCAGTTTACGAGCCATTGCAGATGCACCGCCGGTCGAGCCGATACCAATCTCCTCCAACAATACGAAAATCGCTGGTAAGAGCAAAAGTGCGCTTGCAGCAGCGATCCAAAGCAATATGATGATTACGGTGATGAATGGTTTGATCTCAGGAATCGGAATTTGGTATGCTGTTATCAGCCCAAGTGATGTAACTGTTGCAGATTCAAATAGTGACATTCCAGTGCTAACAGTAGCAGTTCTGATCGCCTCTATACCGCCGCCTAATTCTCGAATGCGATTGGCTATATGGATTGAAAAATCAACCCCGACGCCGACTAAAATGGATCCGATCATTACCGTTACCAAAGATAAGGGTACATCCATCTGCCACATTACCAACCACTGCATTGAAACCGTCGCGATGACCGGAGCAGTAGTCCACATCGAGAATCTAATGTCTTTGAACACGATAGCCAAAGTCATCAAAGTTAGAACGATTGCGAAGCCGAGAGATGACCATTGAGAATCGACGATTAATTGATTCACCGCAATCGCGATG
>CAUZVL010000210.1:0-2798 GCA_963583355.1 Candidatus Thalassarchaeaceae archaeon | reverse complement strand
GCTTTGATGGCTATCGGTTTGGTTGAATTTCAACGCAGAAAAGGTGGCGATGAATTACATAGCGTTCACGATTATTTGATTGGGATCGGATTCTTTTTCTCAGCAGTAGGAGTTTTGTGGGGCACTCGTTGGTTGATCGGATTAGCCGCAAGCAATGGGGTCGATTGGCTAATCCCCACCGATTTGCCATATTCAGATACCGATTGGCATCCATCATCGGCCGCAATCTACGTACAACTCTCTGCATGTATTGCACTCATCCTCGCTCAGATGAGTTATTTGGACCGCCTAAAAGGACAGACCACTTTCGGTTGGTCGGTCACAACTTTCACCCCCCTCGCATTAGCATTTGTAGGGATGGGTCCTTGGTTGGACTGGTCTAATAATATCGTTTCATACGAGCTGGGGATTTCTATTATTTCACTAACAGCACTTGCAATGTGGCTGTCTTTACGCTCGAATAGCGGAGTTATCTTCGCAATCGTTGCCGTTACTAGTGGGTTGATTCCGCTAATGTATGAAATGATGAATGATGTAGAGTCGAGTGGAATGGGCGGAGCACTTTCATTGATGATATTCGTTATTTTTGCTCAAGGATATTTGGCCTCGGATAATAGGCTGAGACAGGACTTGATGCAATGGACTTCCGCTCTTTTGGTTGGCGAGGTAATTATTGCGATGATCTTTGCTAGAAGTGATGATTATAATTTAATTCTCGGATTCATCAGACCACAAGAGATACCATTGATCGCTGGTGTAGTGACGATTCAAGTCGTTCTTTGGTTATCTGTCATGATCGCTTATTTCCCTGCGACCCTAAAGCGGAGGATTCCATGGATGCCTATCGGCTTAGCAGCCTCGCTCTTCATAATAGAGCCTCAAGCCAGTATCATCCCTTGGGTTGTAACGATGTTGATTCTACCGTATTTGCTCATCGTCTCAAAAGTAACCAGAGCGTGGGTAGCAAATTGGACTTTTATCGCTGCGGGTGTATCGTATTTTATCCAGAGTTATTTGAGTGGCGGATTCCATTACCAATATCTCGAAGTGGTCATCATTTTAGCATTGCTTGCTACTGGTGAAATAGGCCGCCGCAAAGGAGCTTTGGGAGATTGGGCCCATTTCGTCACCCTTGGTTTGATGGTGCTATCGGAGTCGGTTCTGTTCGGTGATGACCCGATAATTCCATGGGGAATTGTCCTCTACACCATCGGAAGTTCTTGGTCGATGATGGATCATGCACAAAAAGAAGGTGACAAAAGAAAATCCTTGGAAGCGTCTTCTGCCTTATTCGGATCGATGGTGATGGCGGTTATCCTTTCGTGGCGAGGGCGGCTTGACGTACCCCTACCGGCTTCGATAGATTCGGCTTTGAGCGGCTTCAATATCACACTTGCAATTGTCGGATTAGGTATTTATTTCAGTATGTTGAAATTCAAAGAATTCGAATCGGATTTAGGATTGATGTTCGCTTGGACAAACTCGTTCAAGAAAGCCATGTTACCTGTTTTTGATGCTACGACCAATACTTGGATCGTTCCTGAGGCTCCACAAAAGGCAGAACCTACCGGCTGGGGCCCGGTCGCAAGAGTTAGTTTACTTGGGCCAATGATGCTGTTTGCAATCGCTCTATCGTCGGTCACATTGGTTGCATTAGCAACCAAATTACACTGGGTTTTACTAATGATTGTACCTATTGGGATTATTGTAAAAGAGGTTATGGAAGAAGAAGAATCTTCATCCCATAGTAGAATGATTGCGACTTGGACTATATTCTTGGTCGCCTTGCCTGTATCTGTAAATCTGATTTTCGCAGGGACAGATACCTCTCAATTGCTCATCACAGCAGTAGTGCTTGATGGTTTATTGCTTGGGGGGCCACTTTTGGTTTCGTCGATGCTTAACAACAAAGGTATTAGCGATAATAAAATAGATAAAACCGCTGACCAATTTACTCTTCTTGGCCTTCTCGCATTAGGACTTCTAGATGCGAGTGGAGGATTGCTCTTCCTCTCTATGTATCTATTGGTATTCAGCCGAAGTCTAAAGCATCGCCAAAACCTAATCTTAATCACAGCACCTATCGCGATCATACTATTCGGGAATCGATTTGCTTGGGAAGGTGCGGTTATTGGAGCTCTATTCGATTCTATCAACCTTATCGCCTACGACATGAATGAGGTCGTCACGGTGTTTGACATACCCCGTTTCTCATGTCTAATCATGGCGATAACATCATTGGTCATCCTTGGAAAAGGAGTGGTCGACCGACGCCAAGGTCTCGAATCAGGAGCAACTGAAACCCCTGTCATCATTCCGGCGATTTGGCTCAGTTTAGGAATGATAGGAGTAATGCCTGAAGCTGCGTGGCTATTGCTGAGTTTAACTCTATTCATGGGACTATATTCGTGGCTTTCCGGTAGAATAGACTTCATCCCATTCATGCCGATTGCACTATTGATCTCGTTCTGGTTCGGCTTCACCGCCGATAGTAATTTTTCCCACTTTGATGGTGGGGATATTATGTCCTATACTATGCTTGGAACTGGTTTGTTCACTATGGCAATAAACCGAATGGCCGATAATGGAATTCTGTTTAAATGGGCCGATTCACCGGTTGATAGTACAGATCAAGTAGCCTCTAATTTCATCCTGAAATCGGTTCAAGGCCGTGAAAAGTTAGTCGAAGTAATGCGCTATTGGACCTTGATTTGTCTGACCATGTCCTGGACTGCGTTCTATGGAATCGGTACATTGGTAGGTGCGATTTGGGTGACATGGGAGGTATTCGTCAATGG
>CAUZVL010000209.1:0-2819 GCA_963583355.1 Candidatus Thalassarchaeaceae archaeon | reverse complement strand
TCTAAGCACCGAAGAAGCAGTTCTGCTTGGTCTGGTCGGTACAACTGTATTCGGTTCGGCAATTTCGATGTCTGGTACCGTTATCGGTGATTACAAGAATAGTCTTTACATCGGCAACCGGCCTTATCATATTTCCAAGGGTAATATCATGGGAGTAGTTCCTGGCGCTATCATCGGAGCGGGTGTTGCAATCTTCCTTTCGATCGAGTTAGCAGAAGGTCGTATCGATTTGATCGCACCTCAAGCGAATGCATTCGCTACATTTTCGGTTATTTTTGCTGAACGCCAAGGCGATATGATGTTGCTTGCCCTTGGGTTTATGCTCGGGGTTTTTGTTGAATGGGCGACTGGAATGGGGACTTCGTTCGGTCTTGGAATGTACTTAGATGTTCCACATACTTTGCCGATGCTAATAGGTGGTGTTGCACGAGATAAGTGGGAAGAGAAGAAACTCGAACCACGTATTGAAGCAATCCGTGAAAAGGAGGGGGTAGTGATTGCCGAAAAGCAAAGAGCACTTATTTTGCTAGGCACATTCATGGTAGCGGCAGGACTTCTAACCGGTGAGGCTTTCTTCGGAACAGAATCAAGTATTCTTTCCTTCATCGATTCGCTTTGGGGTACTGAGTTTGGCTCAAGTCTGAATTGGCACTTCGCTAGACTTGCTAGCTTTGTGATACTCAATGTTGTGATAGGATTAGTCATCTACTGGCTATTCAAGCGTGCGGGAATTATCGGTGGTAAAACCCCTCAAGATGCTGAATTAATCGATGCTTGATTCGGATTTGGAGGATGACCGATGAGCCGAACACCGCCATTGGTGTGGGGATTACTCGTTAGTGGAGTAATCGGTGTATCATTTGCGGGAGCTATTCTTCAGCACGTAGACCAAATCCCTCCCTTGATGAGAGCGAGTTGGAGATTGCAAATTACCGTCTTAATGTTATTACCGGTTGCTATTTGGCAATGGCGGTCAATGGAACTCAATGCCAAAAAAAGAATGTTTGAGAAAAAAACCTTGGCGATTCTATTAGCCTCTGGATTTGCATTGGCTGCCCATTTTGCAACATGGGTTGCATCTTTGGACCATACCACTCTCGCACATTCACTATTGTTCGTCACAAGCCATCCACTGATAGTATTGTTTGGTCTTGCAATTTGGGTTCGAAAACCTAGCAAACTCGAAACTATAGGTGCAATCATTGGTTTAAGTGGTGCGTTCATAGCTTTACTCGATATTAAAGGCGATGGCGATGTCACCCTTCTTGGTGATAGCCTTGCATTCATTGGCGGCATAACAGTAGTAGGATATATCGTCGCAGGAAAAATTCTTCGCCAGTGGATGCCGGTATTTGTATACGCAGTTCCGGTTACTTTAATCGGTGCGATAATTCTCATCCCATTCTCATATCTGATGGGAGAATCAACTGCAGCTTTTGGCTGGGTCGAATCCGATTTACTCGGTTGGTTCGTCCTCTTGGCTTTTTTGGCAGGTATAGTTGGTCATACCGGTCTAAACGCTTGTTTGCGGTGGGTCTCACCACTAACCATTTCTGTTTCAGTCACTTTGGAACCGGTGATTGGTTCGATCATCGGTTACGTTTTTTTCGACGCAGGAATGCCGGGTTTCTGGACTTGGATAGGCGGGCCATTGCTAATACTCGGTGTTATATTGGTGGTCAAAGGAGGGGTGAAAGATGAGTTGGATATTATTGACCAATGACGATGGCATCGATGCGATCAGTTTGCAAAGCCTGGTCGATAGACTTCATGAAAGAGGTCATAAAATCATCGTATTTGCCCCAATGGAAAACATGTCGGCGGTAAGCATGAAACTGAGTCTAGGCATTCCTTTAGCACTTGAACAAAGAAAAGATGAAAGAGAAAATATTCATCAATTTGCCTTAGGTGGTTCACCTTGTGATTGTATAATCACCGCTCTAGATGGTGGTCTGAAACGTTTATTGCCTGGCATCATTCCAAAACTGGTCGTTTCTGGGATCAATCTCGGACCAAATCTGAGTCAAGATTCTTACCATAGCGGCACAATGGCTGCAGCGAGAGAGGCGGGGCTATACGGCATGCCGGCAATTGCAGCATCTTGGTCATCATTTGAGCCCGAGGGAATGGAAGTATCAATTGATGCAACAGTTGAGTTGGTCGAAATCGCATTGAAACACCTTCCTGAATTACCTCCAAATCTGAATCGGCCAAATATCGATCTAGAGGCGACACACATCAGCCGTTGGCCTGAAGTACCACTACATCCTGCTTGGGAAAATAATCCAATTCAGGCCTTACAGACTGCTTTCAGTCATGGAGAAATGATCCTCAACCTAAACGTTCCACCCGATTGGAATAGAAAATTTGCCACAACACGTTTAGGTATGCGTTGGTATCGAAATGCGGTTTCTTTCTCAGAGGATAAAGCGACCTTTACCATAGGCGGTTCTGAAATTGTACATGATACTGTGTATCGAGGTGATGCAGATGCTGATGCGAAAGGATTCGCAAGTGTGAGTTGTTTAGCATCTTGGCCGCAATCACATCCTTTAGCGTTGGATGATGGGCTCTTGACTTGGACCCTCTTACAAAGTCCAGATGGATTGCCGGTTTGGCTTCATAGTTGAATCTCTACGCCTTGGTCGAGCAAAAAATGAACTATCGTAACACAGGCATTTCCTTGGAGCCATTCATTTCCTAAAGAACGTGGTACGCCCTCATTTGTTTCCAATTGCTTATGATCTCCGATGATGAATCCGATATCGTTTTGGTTTGGTTGCCCTACTTTAGGGATTTCGTCACCAAAAAGGCTTGGA
>CAUZVL010000208.1:0-2830 GCA_963583355.1 Candidatus Thalassarchaeaceae archaeon | reverse complement strand
ACTCCGGTTTCACCCATCGAACCAATTCGGAACATCTTTCCTTTGAGATGGTCTTGAGCCCCAATAACCTGAGTTTGATATTCATCTTTAAGGCGTGATCTCCAAGAGTCGTCAATTCCCACCGGGTACAGGATTGCAGTTACTGTCTGTGATCTAGAATATTCATCAGCAAGTAATTCAAAACCTAAATCGTCGAATAAAGTTCTGACCCCATTTGCCATTTTTGCACAGCGGCTCCATCGATTCTCCAAACCCTCGTTTTTTAGGTTTTCAAGTGCTTCAGCCCAACCCATCGCGAGATTAATCGCTGGGGTCCAAGGAGTTTGGTCATCACCACCTTTCTTGAGGGCTGGTAAAAGATCCAAATAATAATTTGGATTTGAATCTCCTTGGAGGCGGATCGCTTTACATCGATCGATGAATTTTTGATTAACGGCAATGGCTGCGATTCCCGATGGCCCGGCCGTACATTTTTGTGCACCAACGACAACTGCTTCCACATTCCATTCTGCCGGATGGACAGGAAGGCCGCCGACGCTAGTTATCGCGTCTAGGATCAGACTGACGCCATGGCGTTCGCACATTTCTGCAATCTCGGACACATTTTGGGTTATGCCTGTCGAAGTTTCATTATGACATATCGCCATTCCTTCCCAATTACCACGGGCCAATTGTTCCTCAATTTCACCGAGGTCAAACGCTCGTCCCCATTCATATTTGAGATGCTTTACAATAGAAAATCGAGAAACCATCTCAGCGACACGCTCACCAAATTTCCCATTGGTTGGAACTAAAATTCGGTCGTTAGGTCGGAATCGATTAGACAGAACCATCTCCATTGCAGCAGTTCCTGAACCTGAGACTGTAATGACTTTGAAATCATCTCCTCCAGCCCAAGATTCGGTTTTTGTCGTCGGTTCTGATGGTGAAAGATTGAAGGCATACCTCAAGCCGCTATTGAGACGGGCCATCACATTTCGGTATTCTGGGCCACGGGCTGTAATTGTCCCAGTAGCCATCGCATCCAAGCAATTTTGTGCCATTCTTACAGGGCCTGGAATTAGAAAGCAGTCGCCTTCATGACTCATGTTGTCAGCGACTGGTCCCCGGTACAAGAAACCGTTGCCAAACCGTCGTCCTGAAAAAGAGATGCCCACTGGCTTCAATTATGCTGACCATCGGCCTTGTTATGTTGCAAGGTGCCCGAAGGGAACACGCGATGGCATTGCAAGAAGTCGTAAAAGAATTTGATTTCAAGATGGTCATTAAAGAACTAAGAAAGTCTGCAGATGTTGAAGGGATCGATGGACTTATCTTGCCTGGTGGTGAAACTACAGCGATGAATATCGCCTCACAATCCGAGGAATTATTATCTACACTTTGGCAATATCTCGAGGCTAAGAATATACCAGTTTTAGCAACGTGCGCTGGGGCAATTTTATTGAGTCAAAATAATTTAATTAGGGCTACTATCGAACGCAATGCTTACGGTGGCCAATTACATTCATTCCAAACAATGATTCAAACTACTATTGGTGAAGGAGAATTCCCCGGAGTATTTATTCGAGCACCGGCATTCAAATCCTTTGAATGCGAACAAGTTGCTTCTTTAAATACAGAACCGATTGGGTTATTGGATGGTAATAAAATGGCACTAACATTTCATCCGGAATTAACCAAGGATTTGAGATTTCATCGTTGGTTGCTGACCAGCGCATTGAAAACCAAAGGTCTTTGACACCATAATATGCAGTTGAAGATGGCTAGCCAAATCTCTTCTCCCGAAGTAGGGGAAGCAGAGGGTTGTATTCAATGTCAACAAGGAAGCAAACTTGTTTTATTCGTCACTGGAAAATGCCATTGGGGTTGTGATTATTGTCCTCTTAGTGATAATCGCCGGGAATCTCCAGACATGTTTGCAAACGAGAGACGTTGCAACTCTTGGGCGGAAGTACTCGAAGAGGGCCATGCGATGAAAGCGACGGGAACAGGGATTACCGGCGGTGACCCAATGATGGATTTTGACAAAACAGTAGAGGCAATTAAGGTCTTGAAGAATGAATTCGGCCCTGACCACCATATTCATTGTTATACCTCGATTCCAATCAAATCCAAACAAGCTACTGAACTCGGTAAAGCTGGTTTAGACGAGTTAAGATTCCATCTTCTAAACCTCAAACTCGAGCCATATTTGGAAGCGGTTCACGCTGCGAGTGAAGCAGGTATTTATGTCGGCGTCGAATTACCAGCAGAACCAGGAAAGGATGTTGAATTGAATCAATTAATCAAGGAATTATCGGATAGCCCAGTACAATTCCTAAACCTAAATGAATTGGAAATTACCGTCGGTAATCAAGAACATATGGATGTTCGCGGCTTTAATTTAGCGAGTGGAAATACTGCTGCTGCACAAGGCTCAGCCCAACTTGCGATCGATATCAAACAAGCTGCAAGCGGTTTGGATCTACAAGTGAAATTCTGTACATCGGCTTACAAGGACGCAGGCCAATTGCGCAGCCGCTTCAAACGCAGAGGCGAAGCAACCTTACGACCATATGAGGTGCTTTCCGATGATGATACGATTATATTCGGAGCAATTCCTTGTTCTTTAGAAGATGCTCGAGATGATATTGCCGAATTGCAGCAGGAAATTGGACTACTTGATGGTTGGATCAGATTCGAAGCATCGACTCAGAGAATTGAATTGCCATTAACCGTCGCCGAGGAGTTAGCACCGATCCTCGATGTCGCGGTTATTTTGGTTGAGGTTCATCCAACCCACGACCGATTAGAGGTCGGCATTATTCATCTAAACGATGAACGGTGAGAT
>CAUZVL010000207.1:0-2853 GCA_963583355.1 Candidatus Thalassarchaeaceae archaeon | reverse complement strand
TGGGTCGAGTGTGTAGGTATCGCACATCGCGGTTGTTATGATTTGGAATCTCAGGAAAAAGCGACAGGTCAGCGCTTGCGAGCATGGAGAACTTTCGATGAACCAAAGGTCGTAAAAACCGATGGCTGGACTACAGATGGAGCAAAAGCCGGGCCTGCATTTAGATCTCTTGCTGGAAAAGTTAAATCTGCAGTCGAAGGACTGGATTTTGAAGCAGTATTCCCAATGACCATCAATATCGATGGTGAGGACGTGGAAATTCTTCCTGAACATGTTAAACGGGTCCACAAGACCGAGAATGTTACCGGTGAATGGTTTATTCCACACGTGGTTGAACCTGCATTTGGGATAGACCGAATAATTTGGCACTTGATCGATCATTCATATATTGAAACTCAAAAGTCTGGCGATAATTATTGTTTGTTAAGTTTGCCAGAAGAAGTCGCTCCAGTCGATGTTTGTGTACTGCCTCTTTATGAGAAGGATGGAATGGGCGAATTGGCTGATTCAATCCATCGAAGTCTTTGCGCAAAAAAAGGTGTTTTCAGTATTTATGATGCTAGTGGCTCCATTGGACGTAGATATGCGCGGGCTGATGAGATTGGGGTGCCTTGGTGCATAACGGTTGACTACGACTCAATAAGCGATAATATGGTCACTCTTCGGCAAAGAGATACTGGGCAACAGAGGCGGGTCGCAATCAAGGACCTTTCTTTTTGATTCAACTGTAAGGTTCAAGAGTTGCCTCAATAACCATCCCGCTAATGGTGGCTAGCGATTGGACCGAACGCTACCGCCCTGCGAGTGAAATCGAACTCGAGGGTAACGAATCCCAACGCAAAAAAATCCGGTCTTGGCTCGACCAATGGGTTCTTGGCCGACCGAAAAAACCCGGAATCCTCTTGATTGGACCACCTGGTGTCGGAAAGACCACTGTGGCAAGGGCGGTCGCTGCTGACATGGGCTGGAATGTTATCGAACTCAATGCTTCAGATGCTAGGAATGCAGGTGCTATTCGTAAAGCTGCGACCCATGCCTCTACCCATGGTTCACTCTTTATGACCCCTGGAGAAAAACCCCCTAAAACTCTGATTCTCTTAGATGAAGTCGACCACCTATCCGGCGGCCTCAGAGCGGTTTCTTCAGAGCGAATTTCTTTTTCTTTACCCGATTCTACCGATCAATCAAAGTCGTTGAAGGGGGATAGTGGAGGGAAGGCCGAACTTTTGGATTTACTTGCAAATACTCGGCAGCCAGTAATCCTTGCTTGCAATGATGAAATGGGACTGTGGGGTCGTTCCTCATCGAATTGGCGCACTGCAAGAGATCGATTCTCTCGCCATCTTAATTCAATAAGATTCGATAGGGCCGGACCTGAGGCATTGCGCCGGATTGCTCAGAGGGTCCTAGAGCAAGAAAAAATAACAGCCGACCCCGGGGCTATTACAACCATGATAGAAAATAATCCTGGTGATTTACGTGCACTTGTGCGAGACTTACAAGTGATGGGAAACCTAGCCAATGGGCATATTGATAAAGACTTAGTACTTCAAAATATAGAAACTGGAACAAGAGATACAAGCATAGAGATATTCCCTGGTCTCGATGCGCTTTACCGTTCAAGAACAGCTCAACAGGCGCTGAAAATCTCTAGATCGCTCGACAAAAGTCCAGAGGACATGATCGCATGGATCTCTTGGAATAATGGGGTTGTGCTAAACGATCCTCCAGCAATACGTCGAGGTTCAAAATCACTCATTCTTGGAGATATGTTACTTACTTCAAAATTTAGAAGCACAGCCCATCGTTCATGGTATTGGGGAAGCCAATTAGCAAGCCTTAGTGCAAGTATTACCAGCAATAAAACCATAGAGGGCAGGATATTCTGTTCTTATCCGGGTTTTCTCCGTCATGGTTCCGCATGGGTTAGAAAATCGGTAATCGATAGATTGGTCGCAACATGTGGCTGCTCTCACAAAACCGCGAGAGAGGAATTATTACCATCGCTAATCGCAACACAATCTGAGAAGGGTAAAGATTTTTCAATCTCCTTAGCTCTTGATCTTTCTCCAGAAGAACATGCTGCAATCTGTGGACTAAAGATTTCGCTGAACTCAACTAAGGAGTTGATGGAAAGATATTCGGCTTTACGTGATACGAAAATATTGCCGGAATCAAAAATAATCATCAGACCTGAACCTATTCAGGAAGAGGAGCAGGTTACAGATTCGGGCCAAAAAACCTTGTTTTAAACATCAGATGCTGAGATTATCAAGATCCATATCGGTATCTTTCATCATCCGCTTCATCTGCTTATTCATTTTGCGGTTTCCACTCATTCCCTTCATCATTTTCCGGCTTCTATTCCACTGTGATATAAGTTCACGGACATCCTTTTCGTTGACACCGGAACCTCTTGCTACCCGACGGATTCTTTCGGCTTTAATCTTAGCAGGTTCATCCTTTTCTTTTGTGGTCATAGAGTCCATGATCACCCTAAACTTGTCTAGATTACCTTGCATATCTTCTTTTTGTGCCTTTCCCATAGCACCCATCCCGCCAAACATACCCGAAGGCAAAAATGAAAGTAATTTATCGATGGTACCGACCTTTGACATCATCTCCATTTGAGCATACATGTCGTTGAGTGTAAATCTCCCCGACATCATCCGTTGAGTGATTCTCATCGCTTCTTCCTCGTCGAGATCATCTGGAGCTAAGTCGATGAGTCCATGAATATCACCCATGCCCAACAATCTAGAAATGAATCGATCTGATTCGAATTTTTCTATATCGCCAATCTTCTCACCAGTTCCGATATACATTACCGGCGCACCGGTTGTTGCAACTGCA
>CAUZVL010000206.1:0-2865 GCA_963583355.1 Candidatus Thalassarchaeaceae archaeon | reverse complement strand
CAAACGGATTTCGTAATCGTTTCGAGTATCCAAAATCGTTAGTTCCTTACCCTGGTCAATCCAAGATTTGAATTCGAGCGGATCGATTTTAGCCCCGGTAAATTGGTGAGGAATAATACTTGGGTCGCCCATGGAGATTATTTCTTTTTTGAGTCTAACATTCATTTTTCTGAACGCACATTCTTCCGATTCAGAATATTTAATCCAAATGTCTTCGAATCGCTCATCGGTGCGAATATGGTCGACAAAGGCATCGATTCGGTCACGGGCTGCTGAGAGGACAAAATTGATGCCTTCTGGTGAAAGAAGAATTGTTCCCATGAGATTGTGATAATCGCATATTTTTTTTAGCGGCGCTCTCATCTGTTCAAAATCCAGCATCTCAGTGAATTTATAGGCGGAAACATTTGTCCACATAATTCCACCTTAAGCAGCTTTAACACCTTCTGGCCACAAGACCAGAATCAAGGTTTGGCCCCTCGTTCTAGGGGTGTGAGTTGTATCTCTGCCCATCCAAACGATAGAACCTGTTGGATAGGTGCCATCCTCGTCCCACACCTCTCCTTCCAGAACGATGTAAACCTCACCTCCCGGGTGATTATGAGCCATGAATGCATCGACCTCGACATCGCTGACTACATCGTAAAGCACTAATGAAGTCGAATCTTCACGGTGAAGTCGGCCGAGTCGAACCCCGGTTCCGAATTCTTTCCATTTCACATTTGCATCTATCCAAGCGCGATCAACACTCATTGAGAGCCAATCGGATAAGCCGTGCCAGAAGACCATGATGTTGGCCAAGTGAACCGATGGGTTGAACCTTACGATTAAGAGTAATCTCAATATACCGGGGTTTAATATCCCGCTAATAGGGCCTATCATGAGGAAGCAACGCGATCTCCCAGTCACGATTTATCGAATCCTTCTCTACCTTTCAAGAATGAAGAATCTCGCCGAGGACAAACGTCGTCTCGTCCGAATAGAACGGGCGGTTTGTATAGATCGTAAGGAATTAAAACCCTTGTTAAATTCATTAAAAAGCGGGGGGCTGGTCGAATCTTTTGAGACTGGTTCTACCGGCAGAGGCGGTCATAAAATCGTGATTTGGAATATTACTGAAGCGGGCAGAATGTGGCGTTCTGACCTAGGGCGGTTCATCCAATTAGGCCAAAGAATAAACCTCTATCCCGAGGAATTCTTTTATCTTCCATCCGATTCATTTTAGGTGGTTTGTTTACCCCCTATGTCTAACTGCACCTCCTTATACCATCCACTGCCATCGCTTTGTTTATGGCAGGCAAAAAGGACGTCGACAAGGTCACAACCGGATTATCTGCTCTAATCGATGAATTCACCAGTTCGGTAAAAGAATTGGTGAATGCTGGCGAAGAGACAGTCGTCCACCTTGCAGTGGGCGGAGGACGTATGATCAGCGCTTTGATCGATGCAACAGGTTCGGTTACCAAAATCGGTATCGAGACCGCAGAAAATATGGTTGGTTCAGTCACAACCGGTGTGGTTCGAGCAGTAAAAAAACCAAAGCAGGAGGAAGATGAAAAATGATGATGAGATTGATGGCCGGAAGTATAATTGCAATAACAGGTGGTTACATTATAGGTGTAGCCCATAGTAGTTATCGCCATTATTACAATAGATATGCTGATACAGAGGATTTAACCCAAACCGGTCCGATCCAAGAAGTAATAATCGTAGGTGAAAAAGAATGATTCCGATTCTCTTTGGTGCGGGTTTAGCAATTGCAGCTGGAACCGCTTACGCGCTCAGCAATGGGGCTTCAGCTGGTGCAGGTTATGCATTCGGCAGAAAAACCGGCCGGGTACTTTGTGAAAAATTAGATTTTATAGAATCCCGCCTCAAAGATATGATAACCATCACTAAGGAATGAAACATTCCTTTCACTCGCATTCAAATGTGAGAACTGACAGGGGAGTCTGATGGTCGAACCAATTTCCATCCCGGATTTTCCTCCAAGCGATATTTGGGAGTCATATATTTGGTTCTTGATCATCCCAATGATTCTGCGATTGGTATTTCTGGCCAGGCCGTTCATCAGAGTTACCAAACAACTCGCCCCTCATAGTGGCTGGGTCCTCAAGCAAATTAGAGAATTACCGATCAAAGGTTTTGGATTATTAGCCTTCAATGAGGTACTCGCATTTTTCATCCCAATGATATTGGTTCTTGCTCTCCGTATGAGAAGTGATCCCTTAGGATGGGCTGATTGGGCTAGCACTAACTGGACTGGATTCATGATCATTGCAGTATTTGGTGGCCTGTGGATTTTCTTCGATATGCTGCGAATCAATCGGGTCCGAGGCATGTTAAAAGCGATCGAAAAACAAAACATTCAACGTTTACAAAAGGTCGCCAATGTCGGTTTAAAAGCCAGAGGGTGGTTGGCAAAATTCGGTAAAAAAGTCGAGCCTGAAGACACATCATCTTTGGCAAAAAATTCTTTGAAAACATATGGATTATTGGCTTTAAAAGCTCGAAAACTGACTCCGGCCGGATTGCTAGGAGCGGTCGCGACAAGTGCTGCAATCGAGGTTGCAAAGCGAGGTGCTGGCAAGGTTTCGGAAATGATCGATGACAAAATGCAAGAGGAATTCGAGAAAATTTCAGCAGCAAATTCCAAGACTTTACTGTGGTTATTCGCTCGCGATTTGGCGATGGGAATTGGTCCGCTGATGGTACTTTGGCTAGTGCCGACTGTTTTTGGGTGAAGAAGGTTGAAGGGGTGCAGGCCCGCCCAACGGTTTGAGAATCATGTCACTTCTCATCCTGATGCGCCACGGCCAGTCGATGTGGAACGCTGCCAATTTGTTTACAGGTTGGGTCGATGTC
>CAUZVL010000205.1:0-2894 GCA_963583355.1 Candidatus Thalassarchaeaceae archaeon | reverse complement strand
TGATGACCGAATAGTCGACACCCTTGCCAAGGATGGGCCTAGGTTGATCACCATGCACGGCCCGCTGAAAAGGAATAGTATTCCACTACTTACGATCCTTCAGGACATTCTCACCTTGTTAGAAGATGCTTTGTCCTGTCCGGTCGAGATCGAATTTGCTATGTTGAACGATCCGGAAGAGAATATCAACAAATTCTCATTGATTCAATTAAGACCTCTGGTCGCCGACCTCTCCGATGTCGTGGTCGATCTCGATGAAATCGAGGAGGAGACGGTAATTTTGAAGTCCTCTCAATCGCTTGGCAATGGAATAATTTCCAAAATCAAAGACATTATCTATGTGGATCCACAACGATTGAATCGCCTTAAAACCAGAGATCTGGTTCCATTGATAACTCGGCTTAATAATAAATTGAAGCGCGAAAAACGCCCTTATCTTCTGATTGGACCAGGTCGCTGGGGATCGAGTGACCCCTCGCTTGGAATCCCAGTATCATGGTCTAATATCTCGGCAGCGGTCGCAATCGTCGAATGTGATATGCTCGATATCAAAGTCGAGCCCAGTCAAGGAACCCACTTTTTCCAAAATATCGTATCGTTCCAAATCGGTTACTTAACCGTGAAGGATTCCGAAGGCGGAGTCGATTTTGACTGGCTGGATCAATATGAACCTGAGTTTGAACAAGGTCCTCTTAGACATATTAGATTGGAGGGTCCGATTCGTATATTATTGGATTCAAGGAATCAATCAGGTTTGGTTCAAAGACCGATTTAACGATACCGACATCAACCGACTGATTCATGAATGACGGGCCAAAGGGCCGGTACGGAGGGAAGAGGCATGCGAGTAGCGGTTCTGAAGGAAGACAATTGTCAACCAAAGAAATGCATGGACGAGTGTTTCCACTTTTGCCCTCCAGTTCGCAATGGCCAAGAGTGCATTGTAATGGATGATAAAAGTGGAAAACCACGGATTTCCGAATCGCTTTGCATCGGCTGTGGCATCTGTGTAAACAAGTGCCCACACGATGCACTAATCATAACTCAACTACCTTCTGAATTAAAATCAGACATGATTCACAAATACTCCCTTAACGGATTCAGATTGTTTAGACTTCCAACTCCATCAAAAGAATCGGTCGTCGGAATTCTTGGGCCAAACGGAATGGGGAAATCCACAGCTTTCAATATTCTTAACGGTTCGATAATCCCGAATCTCGGTGATTTCGAAGCCGATGAACTCTGGTGGGAAGATGTAATCGAGAGTTTACCGAGAGGAGAGTTGAGGGACTTCTTGACAGATGTGAGTGAAGGAGACATCAAAGTCGCATTAAAACCACAGTATGTCGACCATATACCAAAGGCTGTAAAAGGCAAAGTTGGTGACTTGTTAAGATCGGTTGATGAGCGGGGTATGTTTGAACAAATGGCTGAAAAACTCGGTATTAGTAACTTGATGGAGCGAAACCTCGACCAATTATCTGGAGGGGAATTACAGCGGGTTGCTATCGGTGCAACCCTACTAAAAGATGCAGATGTTTACTTCTTTGACGAACCATCTTCTTATCTTGATATTCATGAGAGGATGCGTATCGTTGGTATCATTCAAGAGTTAGCTCAAACCGCTCGAGTTATCGTAATCGAACACGATCTAGCGGTTCTCGATGTATTGGCAGATCTCGTTCACATCGTTTACGGCATCAAAGGAGCGTATGGAATTTTCACTCCAGCAAGAAGCACTCGCAAGGCCATCAACGCCTATCTCGATGGATTCTTGGTCGAACAAAACGTCAGAATTAGAGACAAACCGATTCGATTCCAAACCCATACCGACCGCCATGCTGAATTGGGTAATCCAATTGTCGAATGGGAAGGTCTTGAGAAGACATTGGGAGATTTCCATCTCAAGACCGGTAAAGGCCAAGTCCGCCAATGCGAAGTGGTGGGCGTAGTCGGCCCAAATGGTACCGGGAAATCGACCATGGTCAAAATTCTCGCCGGTGAGCACGAATACGATGCTGGTTGGGTTACCGCAGGTGCGACCATCTCTTACAAACCTCAGCACATCGATGTCGATATGGAATGTACGGTTCAAACATGGCTCGACGCTGAAGTTGGGCCGCGCTGGCGAAGTGGCGAGTATAATGCCAACGTGATCCGCGCTCTTGGAATCGACGATTTATTGGCCAAAGATGTCAATAATTTATCCGGTGGTGAATTACAATCGGTATCGATTGCGGTTTGTTTAGGTAAAGAAGCCGACCTCTATCTATTGGATGAGCCGAGCGCTCATCTTGATGCTAATGCCAGAATGGAAACCGCTAAGGCGATTCGTAGAACCATGGAATCGAACGAAAAGAGCGCATTCGTCATCGACCACGACGTATATTTCATCGATATCGTATCCGATTCATTATTGGTTTTCGAGGGTGAAGGCGGGGTTAATGGCATGGCAGAAGGACCATTTGGATTGCGAGAAGGAATGAATCGTTTCCTCAAAGGAGTCGATGTGACCTTTAGGCGAGACCATGATTCCAAGCGGCCAAGAATCAATAAAAGCCGAAGCCGAAAAGACCGTGAGCAACGCACTCAAGGCGATTATTATTCGTTTGACTCTTGAGGAATGAGAAATGCCAGCCCAGATTCCTCCCGAAGCCCAGTCTATCGGTCGGGCTCGAGGTCGTCTTTCAGCATCTTCACTAACCACCTTTGTCCGTTGCCAAAAGCAGTGGTTCCTCAATTATAAAATCGGCTTGCGCGGCCCACTTAGCCCCCATCAGGTAATGGGAATTGAGGTCGAGGATGCGCTGTGTACATTACTGATGAAACGCCCTCCAAAAACCGATTCATTTGATTCGTTAAAAGAATGGATTTTATCACTTGTCCCCTCAGCT
>CAUZVL010000204.1:0-2898 GCA_963583355.1 Candidatus Thalassarchaeaceae archaeon | reverse complement strand
CGAAACTATGCGAAGCGACCCGCCCCATGTTAAACGGCTAATTCGGCTTAGTTGAAGAAAGGGCCGGATGAAAATATCAGACTAATCCTTTGATGTGCTCGGCTCCACGGACTAATTTTGTAGTACATGGGGTTGGGAACTTCATTGAAGCCTTGCGAAGTGCGTCCTTTGCAACCAGGTAATCACTGGGATTACATAGAATCGAAATGACTCTTTGGCCACGCTTGACTCGAGCTGCGGTTCCGACATTCTTGCCAAAAGCACAGCGCATGCCTTGGGATACACGGTCTGCACCAGCGCCGGTAGCTTGCTTATTCTCTCGGAGAATGTGGTGAGGGTAGGTGTGGACTCGCAATGCGTATCCTAGCATACCTGCTTGCTTTCTGATAGTAGCATTAGAAATAACACGGGCAGCCTCAAGAGCGATATGGCGAATTTGACAGGACTCATCGGCGTGAAGGCTGAGTTCCATCTTAAACTCACCAAGCTCAGCAGCACGACGATCTCCGGCATAGAAATTAAGAATTCTATTATTTGGAACTCCACCGATATACTTGCGTCGTGTAAACGCAGGACCTTTGATTCTGCGATACATCACTGCGGGTTTACGTGCCATGAATAATACCTCGGACACCTCTGCGACCGACCAACTGTATATGACCATACCGATATGGCAGTTATGACGATGAAGGGGGAAAGCCGATAGATATGGTACGTCCTCGGGTGGTATATGTCCGACTGGAAACAATACTTGAAAGAGGAGTCCGAATACCAATGGTTATCCTTTGCAGCATTCGCTGCACTCATCATTTTAGGAGCGGTTTTAATCGATTGGTCAGGTGACCTATCGGGGGTTGGATCTGGTGCGCACGATGCTGAAGATGGCATGGTTATCGATAAGGCTGGAAACGCGATATTATACCGAGCCGAAGATGGTACTCATCTAAAATTGGACGGAATAGATAACAGCGCTCCGTTTGCAACTTGTGTAACAAAGCACCAAGGCATAACCTATGCATGTGTAGGTACACCCGGTGAATTGATGGTTAACGAAAAACAGTACGCCGATGGCGAATGGCGAACCATGTTTCTGTCCTCCAATGTTTCTGTTCTCGATATATCTGGGAATCAACTCGCGATGATGATGATCGTTCAAGACGGAACTGCAACCACGCTTGCAGGGGTGTTCTTAAATGAGGATTTGGCCGTCTCTCCTTTGACTCAAAATGACGGCGATATGCATTTGACCTCGATTATTCCAACTGATTACGGCTGGCTAGTCGGTGGATCTTGGCAAGCCCCTGTGAATTTTCTTGGCTCAAATCCTACCTCACCGCCAATGTATGAATTGGTGTTGAAGGTTACTTGGGATGGAATCAGCGCCCCGGCTATAGAGGATACCCACATCGGTGGAATAGGTCAAATCCACAGCTTGGTCCAAACAACTGATGGAGTGGTTGCAGCAGGTACGTACAGTTCTCTACTCATCGGCGAAAAGGGCTACGATTTATTGGATTTAACCAGCAGTTCGGCTATTGCAGATGACGATGGCAATGTCTGGTTCTTTGGCCAGGCTGGCTCAACTACTGTCGCACTTTATGAAGATGGGGAAATTAAAGTGAAAAAACTACCAGCCCCATTACAGATTCAGCCTCAGTATGCTTTCAATGACGATGATGGCGTAATCTCGGTTCACGGAGATACTGGGGCAATCTCAATAGATACCGAGGCTCGTCAATCATTTACTAGCTTGCGAGGAATTATGGATTTAACATTCATATTGTTATCATTGACCGCGGTCATCATGATGCTTTGGAACGTAGCCGATTCGGTTAGAACCGGTAAAGATTTCTAAAGCGATTAACTCATTAGATGAGAACCCTCCAAGGCAATAGCGGAGCCGGTTGTCAATGACGAAAAGGGGAATGATGGACCAATATATGGACATCAAAACCCAATACCCAGATTCGGTTCTCTTTTTCCGTATGGGTGATTTTTACGAACAGTTTCACGATGATGCTATAGCCTCATCTTCGACCCTTGGTATCACGTTAACAAGCCGCGATAAAAAAGCTGCAGACCCGATTTTGATGGCTGGATTCCCTTGGCACGCATTGGAAGATAACTTGCGGAAAATGCTCGCTGCTGGTCATAAGGTCTGTGTGGCCGAACAGGAGGACGAACTGAGAGAGGGATCAAAAATCCTTGAGAGAGTTGTGACCCGGGTTTACACCCCAGGCTCACTTTATGAGGAGAGCCTAATCGGCACCGACGATGTAGCAATGCTTGCTGCTATCGTGGCCAAGGCAGATAAAATTGGCTTAGCGATTCTCGATGCCTCTACCGGTAATGCATGGACCGTAGAGCATCGAGGAGATGAAAGGTGGGCGCGAGGATTAGATGACTTATTGCGAGCAAAACCTTCGGAATTGGTATTCTCTTCTAGGGATTCAAATAGGCCTGAATTGCTCCATTTGGTCTCACTCTTGGACGGTGCGGTCTTGTCCCAGCATAACGCTAGTGAAAAGCGCGGCCAAGAAGCACTCAAAAAAGTCCTCGATGTCTCTGATTTAGGTCATATCGACTTAGGAGATTCTCCGCTGGCAATGATTGCGGCAGGGCTTGCTGCCGATTATTTGGCAAGTGTTCAAATCGTCGAAGAGGTTAATCTGAGAAATATCGAGATTATGAATAATAACGATTCGATGATATTGGACCAAACCACCTTGAAGAATCTCGAATTAATTCATACTTTAGCGGGTGAAAAAGAAGGCAGTCTATTGGGAGCAATCGATAAATGCCGAACCTCCATGGGCCGAAGAACCCTTAGAAATTGGTTGTTAAGGCCTCTTTCAGATATCGAAACTATCTCATTACGTCACGATGCAGTTGCCGCTT
>CAUZVL010000203.1:0-2900 GCA_963583355.1 Candidatus Thalassarchaeaceae archaeon | reverse complement strand
CAACCGCGCTCTGCTGGCCCATCAGGAAAATGAGTGCCGGTAACCATCGAACAATGGTTAACTCCGCCTTCATAACGCATCCACTTTGCAACAGCCCGCCACCGGTTTGGCTCACAGGTTATTCTGACGAAATCGAATTTCTTATCGTTGGAGTGTGCGACCGATTCTGCATTAACTCCGCCATCGGAAAAACGCTTGGATATCGCATCTGCAATCGCTGAAGCAGCAATCGAGTTTTGCTCTTTTGTAATGGCAATTCCCATGGATTACTCATCTCCTACGATGATTGGCTTATCGCCATCTCGGCCTGTGGATGGAGCTCCACCAATCCTAATGATTTTCTCACGCAATTTGCCAAAGCCATCGATGAGGGCCTCAGGTCTTGGTGGGCATCCGGGAATGTAAATATCCACGGGGATCAAGGTGTCTACGCCTTCGAGAATATTGTAAGATTGGTAATATGGTCCGCCAGAAATCGCACATTCTCCCATCGCAATACAGTATTTTGGCTCGGGCATCTGTTCCCATAGCCGTACCAATGGGTCAGCGAATTTCTTTGAGATTGGTCCATTGACCAAGAGCACGTCCGATTGGCGTGGGCTCGACCGGAATAGCACTCCGAATCGATCACCGTCAAAGCGAGGGGTTGCCGATGCTGCCATCTCAATAGCACAGCACTTTATTCCCAAGTGGAGTGTGAAAAGCGACTTACGTCCTGCCCAATTGAAGAATCGGCCAGCTAAGACGCTGAGCAATTGTTTGATCTTGGTTGCTTTTAAGGCTTCATCGGTGACATCTCCGACTGCTTCAACCAATAATCGGCTGTTGAATGCGGTATAGTTTTCTCCGGTGTCGCTCATCAAAATCACCTCAAATGTAGATGCGTCCCCGCTTGCGGAAGACGTGCCAAACTCCCAAAACCATAGTGGCAAAGAACACGATGAAGACCATGAGTTCGCCTTCGATATTGGATTGTGAAGCGCTGCTAGAACCGGCGCCGGTCGCCTCCATAGTCAACATTCCAGCCAAGGCCATGAACATGAATGCAACATCGAAAACCAAGAAAATAATCGCGTACCAATAATATTGGAAGTGGAATTGGATCATCGCATCTCCGACGGGTTTTGAACCGCATTCATAAGTCGAAAGACGCCGAGGGTATAGGCTATGGTCTGATTCATAACCTTCCAACAACCAAGATTTGGTTATATGAGGGCGGGATGCATCGGTTTTCGGCATCAAGAAATATTGAGTGACGAATGCTCCAAGTGGCATACCGATGCCTATCAATGTCATCAAAGCCATCGATAGATAAGAACTTGTCACGGTTTCTGCGAAGACCACGGGAAATCACCAAAGGAGTGTGCTAACGCTCTCCAATCCGGCCGACCCGTCCTCCGTCCATAAGCGTTGCTTCAGCAAGTGAAGGAATTACGCTTCACTAAATGGCTGACCCCATAGGGGTCATCGCCGGCCGCGCCAAGCCAAAACCAATAATCCAAGGAAAATTAATCCACCCATTCCATAGAGAGCATTTGTTGTCATCAAGCCGTTTAATCCAAACTCTGAAGGCGCCCCATTAACGGTCATCTCAAGGTTTTCTCGCCCGACCAACCCTACATCGACCGGCTCTGCCGATAGAGTGAATGTGAACATATCCTCAACCTCTGCAAGATCTCCGCCTGGCGGGGTAATCTTTGCTGTTACAGAAATCGATTCCCCCTCTTCAACCAAGCATATCAGATGGTCACCATTATTTTCACAAGAGCCATCAGAGGTTAGATGAATCGACCAACCACGCATATTTCCAGAAGAGAAGATCTTCACCTCTGTAGCGATATTTCCACTATTTGTGAGGTTGGTTTTGAACTTTGAAGTAGCACCAATTTCGCCGAAGGTTATATCTCGCTCCGAATCCCCTTCGAGGGTTAAGCTCAATTTCATCACGGTTTCGATCGAAAGTGAAATCGAAATTTTTCCGCTACGGTTAGCGGAGTTTGAAACCGAGGTTACAACCATTTCCAAAAGACCGCCATCACCGTTTTCGGCGCCAGGATTAACGTTGATTTTCAATGTGAAAACCGCATAATAGATTACAGCATCGTGAGTCTCCATCAAGTCCCCAGCAATCATCTTCTCGACAATTTTATCATCGGTAGAGCCAATCATTGGCCCATTATCGTCAAAGTAAAATTCACCGGTAACCTTGTTCATCGCCCCAAATCCTTTCGGGATATCAATTGCGCCATCTACTTCCAAACCTTGGTAATATAGGGTTCGTGTCGCGGTACCGCCTAGTCCAGTAAAGTCAAAAATCGCTTCATCGGTACCGTCTCCAGTATTGTTTACCTTGATGGTATAGTTTGAAGTTCCACCGGGTGGGAGAATCAAAAGGTGATCTCGAGCCTCCTCATTCTCGAACATAATGAGTGCGTTCATAGCGAAATTCCGATCGGATAAAATTGCACGGAACATAAATTCAACTTGGTTATCGGGGACTCCGTCCCCGTTTTCATCGCCATTATTATTATCACCAGTATTGGTAACTCTAACGGTCAAGCGGGACGAATCCAATTCCTCGACTCCATCGATGCTAACAACCAAATACATAGTCATGGTTGCTCTTGCAGGAATATCGACTTCGGTCATCACATCACCATCGATGGTTTCAAAGTGTTCGGACCATTCGGGAGTTGAGGTTTGACTGGTAACAGAAAATCTGAATCTATCGAGTGTATTTCCTTCATTGGTAATTGTTATCGGGAATTTTACCATAGTACCCGAACGACCGGTTTGGTCTTCTGCGGGTGCTTCGCCACTCATGCCATGAATGTCCTTGACGGTGACCGTTAGAGTCTGAGTCACATAAGCAGCACCGCCAGCACTCGGTCCAACCGAGA
>CAUZVL010000202.1:0-2901 GCA_963583355.1 Candidatus Thalassarchaeaceae archaeon | reverse complement strand
AGTCGACGCGATGGACTTTGAACCAGACCTCAACCTCGAAGCATTATTAAGAGTTCAAATGTCACCTTTAGATGGAAATGTGACCGGAATCTCGGTATTGGAAACTCAATTAAAAATGTCAAGATTATTCTCTTACCAAGATTATCCACTTCAACCCAACGAAGATGATTCAAACTTAACCCGGTCGATAACTTGGTCGCATATACCCGAAGGACCCACCACGGTCGTTTCATATCTCATTGAATTGTGCGGAGCGAATAGAAATACAAACTTGAGTCAATTTGGGTTGAGTGAGAGCGATTTCGAGTGGGGTTTTGCAATTGATTTAGGCGGCGAAATCGCCGAATTAGATTTGTCGAATAATTGCGATGTAGGTGGAGTTCACAGCGTTATCGCCTTACCTGCAAGAGCCAGTTGGGTTATCGACAACCCATTAAAATTAATTATCGATACGCCCGATAGCCCATATATCTTGAGCAATGATGGATATGATTTGACCTTCAGGCTTTATCATCCGGATGACCATAATAGTTTCACCGAATATACAGAAGCCAATTTTTCATTCTTCTTCGATACCTTTTCAGAACCCCTTCTTAAGGATTTTAAATTCACCGCCGATCCACTACATGAAGGGATGGATACTTCGATTACAGCGACATTGAGGAATGATGGTACAGCAATCGCAATGATGCTTCAAGCAGATTTAGTCTGTGATGGTGTCACGGTTGCCGACCCGATACAATCGATTGCATTTATGGAACCCGCGACCGAGATCGGTTTGTCTTGGGCTGTAACAACCGAAAACCTCGATTGGTGGTCTCAAGACCAAGCAGTAACTTGCAATGCAACTCTAAGCGCAATTGGTTATGATTCGACCCCGATAGTCAATGAACCAATAACTCTTGCAGGCAAGGTTGAATCTTGGTCACCAGGCGTCTCGGTTTCATTCATTTCAACCATAGTGTTAATCGGTGCATCGATTGCATTATTGCGATTGGTCGGACAAAATGACAAATTCAGATTGGCAGCGACCTATTGCGGCGTGATTGCTCTCGGTTTCGCATTCCATCTTCAGGATATGATTTGGTGGGGACCAGCCGTGTTATTATTCGCTGCGGGTTGGGTTTGGTCTATGACTTGGCGGTCAACCATCGAATTCCAACTCATCCATGAAGATTATCAAAGAGCTCGTAAAGGAATCTCAACCCTTTACAGCAATCATTTCGATGTACTTACCAATGCAAAACGCCAATTATCAATAATTTTGGCAATGCCGATTTTAGGCATGATGACAGTAATCCTTGGATTCCCTCCAAAGGTTAGTCCAGAATCAACTAATTTGATGTCAATAGTTGGTTATCTCGGCGTAGTTATCTTCGGAGTTCTATTCTTGATATGGAAAGCGAATAGAATGTACGGAGGATTATATGGCCGACTTACAGATGTCGAGGTTAAATCAGGCCGAATCGAGAGAGATTTGGGCGACCCTGCTCGTCTGCTGACCGAATTAGCAAGCGATGGCATCGATCTCTCTATCATATTACAACCGGTAACACCATCGATAATGGCGAGCGGAGATGCGAGCAGTGAAGAAGTCAATGATTGGGATGATGTGATGGCTTCGTCACTAGATGAGGGGGTGGATTCAGATGACTGATGGAACCGACCGCTCACCTCAAGCGGATTCAATTCCCGCCGAGACCATCGTTTCTTCAAAAGACATAACCGATGCTAGATCGGTTATTCGTGATTCTCAAGTCAGCGCTGACAAATTAATGAAAGCTAGCAAGGAAATCGAACATTTAGTCTTTGGTGTCACAACCGGAGAGTCCTCGATGTCCTCGACCGACTTCGATATTTCCGATGCGAGGGCAAGTCTTGAAACTCACAAATTATATCAGGCTCGTAAATCGGTTCGGAAAGCCGAAAAAGCCCTAAGTTCCTTAGAGACGGATGTGCTAGAACTTCGTCGGAATATCGCCATGCTTCACATGCTCCTCAAAGAAAAGACCATCGCTGAAGCCGAGGTTGAAACAATATTGCGCCGCTTACGAAACGCTACAAGTGCAGCAGAGATTGGCGAGGTTGGTTATGCATCAACCGAGGTCGAATTATTGATCACAGACCTTGTAGTCGACTCAGCGACCGCGCTGAACCCATTTTTATTCCGCTCTTTCTGGCTCGGGGTCGACTCGAGATGGCCTGCTGGTGGCGATACAGGGGTAATGATGGTCCGTATAGTCAACGACGGAGACCGTCCATTGCCAGAATTGAGGTTATTACCGCCACTACCTGCTGGTTGGAACGCCACACCTAAATTCATCGATGTACCAGCGATTAGACCTGGAGGTTTTTTACCGGTTAGATTCGAGATTAAACCCGGTAAAAGATTCTCGCTCGAAGAGACCCCATTATCGAGAAAACTTGCTATTCAAACCGGATATGATGTCCGTGCTGGTAAAGTAGAAGTGTTGATTCGTGCTCAAAACCGCAGTATGGAAACTCTGCGTGATGTATTACTCCAACCCTGGTTACCGCCAGGATATACAAGTGGAGCCCTTCCAATGCTGGAAAGGCTTGCACCGGACGAGGTCGCTATGGTGAGGATACCATTGACGATCGACATGGGCGAGGGTGGTGAAATCCCCGCCTGATCATGTTCCACCCTGCAGGCGGTTTCGCCGATTGGGAGGATTGTAGAGATACGGAAAAAATAAAAAAGGTGAAAAATAAATGCAAAAGAAATATATGAACGGAAATAAGAACGAAGAAGGTTCTATTGGAATCGGTGCAATGATTGTTTTCATTGCACTAATTTTGGTAGCAGCCGTGGCATCAGCTGTCATCATCCAAACGGGTGAAAAATTGCAGCAAAGCGCACAACAGACGGGAACTGATACC
>CAUZVL010000201.1:0-2911 GCA_963583355.1 Candidatus Thalassarchaeaceae archaeon | reverse complement strand
TAGAGGAGGGGTAGTAGACCCACAACCAAGAGAATTAGCCGAGCGAGCTTTATTCCATCGGCATAATCTTCATCAAGATTCAAGATTACAAACCGAAGTCGATGCACTCGATAGCGTGCAAGAGGTAAGAGACGACTTCGGTTTGAGAGGCAGAGCAGAAGTTTACCGAGTCAGTTTAAAAAATATGGCTAGTGCAAAGCGGCTTCACCAAGGTGTCAACTTACGCAATCACCAAGTTTGGGCATCCTATGATCACTTTTCGACCTTATTGGCTATCAGAGGCCAAGAACCCGATGACGAATTACTCGATGTGATGGAATTCTTCAGTGAAAACTCAGATCCGGCTATTTTTATGGAGCGGCATGCACTAAAGCGGGCTGCTTTTAGAAAAATAATTCAACCTCTCTTGAGGAGTGGCCATATTGTTCAAGATTTCAGAGGTGGATTCAGATCGGTTTACCCGAGACAAGGTTTGGACCCAATTATATTACGCAGAGAATATTTACGTCGAATCGTTTCCGATTATCCGGTGATTACTCTCAAACAATTCTCGAAATTAGCCGGTACCCCTTTCAAACCAGAGGAATTAAAAGCAATTCTCAGCGAATTCGAAGAGGATAGTACTTTGATCAAGGGATTCTTAATCGAGGATTTACACGAGGTTTGTTGGGGGCGAAAGGATCTGCTTGAATCATCGAAGAACCTCAAGCCAGTGCGCAATTTAGTTTTGCCACCATCAGATCCAATAGCGCCATATTTCTCAGATATTCTCAAGCAAAGATTCGGCTTTGGAAGTGCATATTTGGTATTTAGAAACGCTGAACCAGTCGCTGCTTTCAAGGCAAATACCAGAAATAAAGAAATCGATGTTACCGATTATGAAGGCTCCGAAAAGGGCTGGAGAATAGTTAAGGAATTTGCATGGGAACATCAAATGCCGCTAAAGACCGATCTCAGAATTGGTGGAAAGAGAATTAAAAAGGATTGATTTGTTTCTCTATTGGTGTTGTCAAAGAGTCCTACTTGATTCAAAATAGCCTTCAAAATGTCCCGTAGGGACATGTGGCCTATTAGCGGAGCATTGAAGAACAACCGAGTTTCATTTGGTAATATGAACCACAAGGCCCTATTGATGATGGCCCTCATGATGATAGTGACTCTTAGTCCATTAGTTTCGCCTGTAAGCGCTGAACTGGAAGATATTGAAGTCCTAGAGACTGTTGTTAATCCTGCCAATAACCACACCTATTACCTGCTTTCAGCATCGTCTTGGACCGAAGCGGCACAAGTTGCACGAAGTTTAGACGGTTTCCTGGTTACGGTTAACGATGAATCCGAGGATGAATGGCTTTTCGAGACCTTTGCTACCGATGGTGACATCACTCGACACATATGGATTGGATTAAGCGACCAGAGTACAGAGGGTGAATTCCGCTGGCACGATGGAACACCATTCCTTTATCGAAACTGGGGAGACGGCCAACCGGATGAAGGGAACGACGAAGATTATGTCCATATCACTGGAACAAATATGGGGAGTATCGATCCTGCAACTTGGAATGACTTAGAAGACGATCCTCAATATTTCCCGGTTTACGGGGTGGTAGAAGTTGGTGAAGGGGCAGATTATGCACTACGATTTGATGGCGATGATGATTATTTAATCGCTGAACACGATGAAGGTATGCTGGTTGAAAATGACTTGTTTATCTCGGCTTGGATTAAGCCATATACCGATGAAGGTAACCAATTCATTGTTATGAAAGGTGATTATGGATGGGGTATGTATCTTTCTAATGGCAATCTTGCTTATTCTTCTCAATACAGTTTGAGCCAGCACCCGATGTCGAATTTCACCGTTCCTGTTGACCAATGGAGCTTAGTTTCTATCCAAGTTAGCAACCAGAGTGTCACTTTTTCAATCGATGATCAGTCTGAAGCGCCAATCATATTAGAGGACCATCAAATCCCCCAAGGAGACTTCGGTTCCAATGATTGCTATGAATCAGGGGACGCATGCGATGAATTTTATATCGGCAGAATGGGGGCTGGCTGTGATTGTTCGTATTATCATGGACTGATGGACGATGTCCAGATCTCGAGTTCAAACCAATCCATCAGCGATTGGTCCTTCCCAGAAGGAGAGGGTTCTACAACCCTCGATGAAAACAATAGAACCGCCCATATCAATGGGGCGGCATGGGTTATGCCTGATGGAACCATCATTGCTCAAGCGATCGAGGTAAAAAATGGTATATCGGTTCAAGATTTATCTGCTCAACCTGGTGACACACTTCTATTTTTCGTTGAGCTTCCAGAAAACACTCGTTACATCCAACTAAGCGTTTATGCATGGGATGAGTGGGAAGAAGAACAGGGTGAAGAGCAGGTATTCTTTGAAGAGATTGAAATGGATATTTATATTGCCAAAAACCGCATTCCTACCGCGTGGGACCACGACCATGAAATGGAGGGATGGGGTTACTATTCCTATGGCTATTATGAATGGCCTGAAGAGGGCACATGGTGGATGACTATAACCACCGAAACCGGTTTTGATAATGGCGAACTGAGCGCTTATTGGGAAGAAGCACCTGCTCCACCTGAATTGGATGACATGACTGAATTGAAAAATGGAATCGCAGTTACCGACCAAGGAATCGGTAGAAATAGTGATGTGAAATCCTTATATTACTATGTCGATGTAGCAGAACCTCTTACCGAATTAAGTGTCAAAACTTTTGGTGGAGATGGCCAATGCGACCTTCATATTGCTTGGAAGGTCCTACCTTGGGACGATTTTGGCGAACCATGGATTATTGATAATTGGGATGACGGAGAATCTACTACAGAACCCGGCGATGAAGGTGAGAATGGCGAAACTGCAACAAGTGACCATTCTCAAAATCCT
>CAUZVL010000200.1:0-2924 GCA_963583355.1 Candidatus Thalassarchaeaceae archaeon | reverse complement strand
CGGCTTGTATTATCAAGGTGACGAAATCTACCGAATAGATCTCGATAACCTAAGTGCGCTCCCTTCTCTCGACGCAGGAGCACAATTCGGTGCCACCTCATGGATGTATGGAATGTCTGCAGTCGACGGCACGCTTTATGCTGCAGTCGAGCCAGCTTGGAATCAAGATGGCGAAGGAGGAATTGCAACATTCAATTTAACCAACAAATCTTGGGGGCCAAATATCGACCCTACCGGTGAGGTAAATATGGTTCAATTGTACACAGATAATTCCGGAAACCGCTGGATTTCTTGGGGTGAAGCAAAACTAGAACTCTATGATTCAAGTGGAGTTTTACAAGGCGAATGGGATTCTGATGATCTCGAATTACCGATTAGAGAAATTCTCGAATACGATGGCGAAGTTTTGTTCGCAACCGAAGAGGGGATCGCTCGTTATGATTCTAATAGCAGCCAATGGCTATCGGCATGGACTCCTGGAAATGGCATGGATTCCTCACTCGAAGACACCGTCTACGGCATGTGGACCAATGGTACCGACCTATGGGTCGGAACCGCTCGTAGTACCGGTTGGCAAGTCAGAGCAGAGATCGGTGTTTTGGACAGTTCTGGTTCTTGGACCGTCTATTCAAATGGTGGAAATATCCCAACCGGGTACCCGACTTCATTTGTTGAATGCTCAGGAATCCTTCACGTCTCAATGAATAATAATTGGAATGGCGGCGTTGCGCGATATAATTTTACAGCCGGTACTTGGTCATCGGCATTTACTCAAAGCAGTAATGGCTTAGCTGATGATACTCCGGGCGCATTGACTTGTGATTCACAAGATATTCTCTATGTTGGTTACTATGCTGATGATCAGCCGATTTCCCGATTTGATTATAAAACCGGCTATTGGATCGCTGATATCGACCAATCGACTCATGGTATTTCTTCTGCCCGTGTTTATTGGGATAGCCTAGCATGGGGCGGTGACCGCTTGATGATCGGGCATGGTGTCCCAACAACCACAGGTGGCGGCGGTGGCAGCGAAGGTGGATTCTCGACTATAAGTACGGTTGGAATCAGTACTGGACAAGCTAGTGTCCAAGGAATTGGGGCCGCGATTACCGCATGGGAATTCTCTGGTACTTCTTGGCTTTACGGCCAAGCTGGAGGAGCAACAGGTTATTCACACGTCGACCAAATCAGTCAATTAGGGATCAATACCGTCAATTCTTTACCAGGGTTAGTAAATGGTGAAGTCCAAATGTTCGAGGGTAATTCCACCCATATTTGGGCAGCAGCCGGCAATGGCAATTCAGGTGGAGGTTTACTTGAGGGGACTTACTTGGCCAACGGTAGTGTTGAATGGACACGTGGCTGGAGCACTTATGGCGGACAAATCGTTGATATCGAATTAGTCGATGATATCCTCTATGCCTCGACACAAGGCGTTGGGATGATTTTGATCAATCTCACATCAGGAGTCTTGGCGCGCGCTAATAATGGATTCCATGATAACCTCGACCAAATCGTTCGCCATGGTGATGATTTGGTAATTGGGCTTGAAGGCACTTGGGCTACCTCGGCAGGAATTCAGGTGTGGAATACCACTCAGATGGGATGGACTGCTGGCAGATTATTAGCCGGCCTTCCTTCAAATGTAGTAACTGGAGTCGAATTCACTGCGAATTATACTTACATTGCAACCACCAGCGGTTTGGGTATTTTCAATCTGAGCTCAAATGATTGGGATAATCCTCTTACTACGATGGATGGGCTTTCATCGAATGTAATCAACGATGTCAAATATGTCAATGGAAAATTGCTGCTTGCAACCCCGGTCGGGCTCGATACCATCGATTCTAATGGGATCTCAACCCTTACGCTCTCTGATGGTTTGCTCGGGAATTCAATCGATCAAATCTTGATAGATGGGACTGATATTTACATCAGCCATGATGGATTAGGTTCTGAAAGACCCGGTTTCAGTATCGGTGATGGCTCTGGCCAAACTATTTCTTGTGCCGCTCATCAAATCGACCAATTACCGTCCAATACCGTATTTGCATTAGCATCGGATTATCGAGGACTATTCATCGCAACCGATGATAGTCCGATGATTTTTTGGAATAGAAGTTCTAACCAGCATGAGGTTTTCTTGAGTTGGGATTATTTCTCAGGCTGGCCAATTCAACAGATGCGTTCAAACGCAGATCGGTTGATTGCAGTAGGCACAAATGGCATCGCTGCAATCGATTGGTCAATCCCTTCGAATTTTAATTCATTCAATACTTGGTCACAGGGCGTTACCGGTGCGAGCGGCGCTAGTTTCGTCGGAGCTAATATATGGGTTTCAACAGATGATGGTTTGAGAGGTTTCTTCCATCCAAGCCATGAGGAGAGAGAGTCGTCGACAATGCGTCGAGCATCTCCTCTCAGCATCGGGTTCAACAATGCGTTTACCGATGTAACCAATATGACCCATCCCGGTATGGCCATCACTTTGGTGAGTGCTGCTAATACGGTAACATTATCCGATGACGGCACTACTGGCCCTCATGGAATTTTGATGCAAACGGTTCCACTGACACTATCTTCTCCCGTAGTTGGAGCAGCAACTTGGGTCAAGATGAACTCATTATTGTGGAATTCGACCCTCGACATTTCCAATGCTTCTAATCTGATGACAAATATGCAATATATCATCGATAATGGGCGAATTATCAATGGTACCAATTATGTTACGCTACGATTACAATCTCCAAGCAATGGTAGTATGTGGATCAAATTAGACTATGATTGGCACCGCGCAGAAACTCCAATTCAGGCGATCTCTATGTGGGATAGGCCCGATGATGGTGGCGGTCATTTAGTCCTCAATTGGACACAGGTTAACGATGATGATTTCTCTTCATATGTCGTCTATCTCAACGAAG
>CAUZVL010000199.1:0-2939 GCA_963583355.1 Candidatus Thalassarchaeaceae archaeon | reverse complement strand
GTTTAACTCCGAAAAATGCTGAAACCAAGAAAATTTGAACAAAAAAGAGTTGTTTTGATAACCTGATGGCGTAACTCAACGATGAGGAAGCCTGCGATGAGAGCCGTTCGAGTTGAGTGCGCCCTGCCCTCTATCGAGCACGATTTTCGTATCCGGAAGGCTCTTGAGTCCGTCAGTTGGGATTTTCGTGGAATCCTTGGAATTTTCGACGGAAATTTAAGAATGATGGTTGAATGTATAACGACTGATTCTAATTGTCCTGCACCTGGATTTGAGATAGGGGGAATCCGTGTAGTCGAAATTCTTGAAGAATGGAAATCTGATTATTTAACTCATCATTTGATGGTTTTAGAGTTTGCAGCAGAATTGATTGGCCAGCATTTTATTGGCAACGATTTGTGTTTGCTGGCCGGTACTAACCTGACTTCTTCTGGACTAATATTACAACTTTCAGGCCGGCAATCATCTATGATTTCATTCCTTAATTCAGTAAGGGGTGAAATGCCTGTTGAGCGTGTTACAGCGGCCAAAGGAATGGAGGGATTGGTCGTTCGAGGTCCGACTTTACAGCAGCATCGAATCATCAAAGTCGCTCACGATAGTGGTTGGTATGAAGTTCCGAAGAAGATTTCAATTCGTGATCTTGCAACGAAGTTAGGATTATCGAAATCCTCTGTTGCTGAGCAACTAGTCAAAGCAGAAAGTGAGATTGTAGGCGGTTTCTTAAAACGCTCAAAATGAATCTAACCTAGTCTGCGCTTCACGTTTAACAAACCAAGAATTTTGCAAATCTTCTTTAACAGAAATTCTCGGTCCAACATAATTAATCGCTTCCGATAATGAATCGAATTGTTTCGGAGTCTGCTTCATCGCTTCACGAACGGTTTCTCGAATCAACCAGACTCCAACGGGAGCCCAATATCCAGCGCCGATATCACGCCAAATTAAACAAGCAGCAGAGCGCTGAATTGATTCAAGGTGCTCGAGAACACCGAGACGGGCGGCATAGTAAGCTCCGGTTACTTGATTGGCATATTGGGTCCTCGGTTTAAGCTCCTCCCAATCCCCGAGAACTTTGCCTCCTTCGCTCCACAGCGATCCCCTCATCCATGCTTCTAACATCTGAAATGCCCACAAACCTGGGCTCAAGATAATGTGGAATTTATTGTCAAGATATGTCGCTTCATAGACAAATATTTTATCGATTGATCGATAATCACGAACTTTATTCCAGAGGTGTTTACCCATCGAATCATCGGTTGCGGTAATGCTCCATCTCGTAGGAACTAATCGACGATTTTCCATCTTCCCTAGAATGCCTGTCGAGAGCAGTCGGGAAATGTGTGATTCACCAATTGATGAGCGTTGTAATTCGTCGATTGCATCGGTTGCCAACAAATCAGTTTCGCCAGAGATGGAATCGACTTTTCTTGGAATGCTTGCATTACCAATGACCTCAGCTCGTAATATTTCACCAGTTGGGCCGAGAGGGGTACTCATACTATCGAAAGTAGGGGTTGAACCAACTCTAATCGGCCTTGCAAAATCCAATTCAATATCGACCGATTTTGATGACAAAGCAATTTCTTGAGTTGCCTCAAGGATCTTTTCTGGAGCAACTGCGCTCTGAACTTTCATCTGCTGTCCGCCGGTGATGATATTTGCATGGCGGACCGCGACTTCTTCGAGAGGTGCGCCGAATAAATCAGCTGGATCTCCACTCGAAATTGATTGTGTATCAGAGTGGTCGGCCTGCCATGCCACACTAGGGCCTGCACGAACATCCGGATATCCATATCTACCAACAAAAAGTGAAGGTGGGCTCGGACCAACCATTTCATTGAAGGTACTGGTTTGTGTCTTCGGCAATTGAGAGCGCACTTCAGCGAGCAAGGGGCATGGCGAGATGCCACACATCCTGCGAATCCCTCTGCAGTCGATACATTCGGGGAACATTAACTCTGAATTATAATTGATCGCTCTAAAGGATACTGGATGGCAAACGAGGACGACCGCACTTCTTAGGGGGTGAATGCCACCGTCAAACCGAAGGGGGAATTGCCATTACATCGATACCAGCAACAATATTGCAGCAATTCACCGGAATGGATGATTACGAACGCATGCTCTCTATCGATCGAGTGGCTCGTGAATTAGGTATAACGCCAACTCAAGTCGAAAAAGAAATTGAGGCATTTAGCAGCGATGGATTTACCCCAGACACACCTCAAGATTTCACTGCAGCAGCCGGTGTGCCGTCTAGGGAATCTAAATTTGAATCAGCAGCAGAACCTATTGAAGGTGCGCCTAAATTTCTTGAGGAAGCTCACCGGTACAGGTTTACTTATGACCCAAGCACAGAGTCTGCTGAGCGACAATCGAATGCAAAGCAAGCAATAATGTGTCCACATTGTAAAGCCGCTCTTGGAATCCCACCAACCAGGCCGATACGAATAACCTGCCCATCTTGTATGATGGATACAACATTCGAAAAATGAAGAGAATCCCTCATACTCCCCAAAATTTATTGGTCGGGCTAGTTTCATCTTCTTTTGCTATCGATTCAATAATAGTTCTCAACAAATAATATAATGCGATGGTGAAAAGAGGTAAGCCCCAATCATTCGATACAGTTTCAAAATCCAAAATATAATTTGAGCCGCCCAAACTCATTCGAATTACATCGAGAGTCGCTTCCGCAATCGTATAGACAACTGTTCCGAAACCAATCAATAGGATGGAACGGCCGGTAAAACTCCCTTCGGTCCATCTGAGGACGCCTATGGAGAGTGTGAATGCGAATGTCGAGACAACAATCCATTGCAATGCTTCATCTATAGCCACTGCCCAAATTCGCAAATTTGAAAACTCCACATACTCCATATTGGTGAATACTTGATATGCGGTGACAAATCCTAAAATTATTGAGAAAATCGATA
>CAUZVL010000198.1:0-2939 GCA_963583355.1 Candidatus Thalassarchaeaceae archaeon | reverse complement strand
CAAAGCCATTGCGATGGACCCGTCTAATGCAATGGCTTGGTTTAATCGAGGTGTTTTACTCGAGGCTGAACAAGATTCTAAGGGTGCAAAACAATCCTTCGTAATCTGCTTAGACCTCGATTCAAATCACGGGCCTGCTCTGGCTAACCTAGCGGTTTTACTCAATCGTATTGAGGATAATGACGGCGCTCTTGAAATCGCAACAAGAGCATTAGTACATTTCCCTGGCCACCCATCCCTTACAAAAATTACCGATAAGGCTAAGGCTGCTGGTGCAGAAATTAATTCTGTATCAAAAGTGATGCCGCATTCTCAAGATGTGAAGACTGGGCAACAAATCCAAACCGCAGTCAATTCTTCGATTGATGAATTATTTGAATCCGAACCAGAACCAGAACCAGAACCAGAACCAACGCTTCAGCCTACAATACAAGAAGTAGTTGAGGTTGATATGGATGACCTTTGTTCTCAAGCTAGTTCATTGCTTAGTGCTGGAGATGCTAAAGGAGCTCTTACCCTGCTCAAAGAACATCTTCATAGCGATGCATCGAACCATTTTGATGCTTGGAGAATAAGTGCGGGTGCTATGGCAACCATGGGCTTAGATGATCATGCTATCGGTGCGTATACTCATGCGGTAGGCATCGATCCTAACAATGCAAAAACTATGTTTAATTTGGGCGCAATCCACCAGAGGAAAGGAAATACTGAAGCAGCGACCAAGTGTTTTGATAATGCCTTGGAAATTGACTCAACCTATTCAAAAGCCGCTGAACGGCTAATTTCAATATATTCACAAAACGGTGATATCAACGCATTATTGGCAGCTCATAGAAGAATGGTTAGTATCGACCCAACCACCAGATTGGACCTAGCAACTCTCTTGGTCGAACTGGCTGAAGGTGAAGCCGCAGTTCTCGAGAATTCAACCGGTATAGCACCGACGATTCCTGAAGGGCCTGCACTAGCTTCAGAAGCCACAGGATTCTGTGATCAAAATACTCCATTGATGGGTCGAGCATTATCGGCTTCAGGCCAACATACTCAGGCGGTAATGTGCTGGAAAGCAATAATACAACACGATAAAAATAACCATCTTTCTTGGACTGGTTTGGCCCGAGCATTGGAATCAGCAGGAGATCTTGACACCGCCCAGCGCTGCCATGAGAAAGCCGGTTTATTACAAAATCCAGCACCCATTGTAGATCCGTTTGAAGCGATGATGGCGCCTGCGCCAATACCGCAACCTCAACCGTTTGTCCAACAAGCGGTCCCATTACCTCAAGCCGTTCCAGAAATAGTTCAACCAGTGGCGCAAACGGTACTAGAAATGCCATTACCTGAGTTAACAGCAAGACCAGACCCTGTTCAAGTGATTCCAGAATCGCGACCTGATGTCGACTTAGCCTCAGCGGCTCTTGAAGCATCGAACCGAGTGAACGAGTCACCAACTCTTAAGAATGCTAATTCTAGGTCTATTTCCAATCAAGACATCGAGTGGTATAACAAAGGAGTCGGATTGATCGAGGATAAAAAATACCGCGAGGCTCTATCTTGCTTCGACCGTGCACTACCATCCTTTGCCGGTGATGATGAGATGGTTATCAGAATCCTCAACGGGCGAGGTAACGCACTTTATTACTTAGCGAATTATCCGAAATGCGTTGAAGCATATCATCAGGCGATGGTTATCAATCCATCCGGAGTTCAGGGCAAAACTCTCTACAATATGGGCACTGCGTATGCTGAGATGCAAAGATTTGGCGATGCTATCAAATGCTTTGAGCAATCTATGCCAAGAGGTCTTGACGGCGCTCAAGTAAAATTGGCAAAAGAACAGATCCGCCGTTGCAATATCTTGTTAAAAGAGCAACAAAGAAAAATGAGCTGATTTACGGATGACTATCGACGCGATGACCGATGTAATCAATAGATTGGTCGAAGGTGGTTTAGAAGAGAAATACGCTAAAATCCTTACTGGAATAAGTGGCCATCCGCCACTAAAAGCCTCAGAAATTGGCAGAATGTACGGCATTAGCCGGATGGATGCGTATAATAGTTTAAAGAAATTACAAGATAGGGGATTGGTGAAGGCCACCTTGGAAAAACCGATGAGATTTACAGGTATTCCCATCACCGATATTTTCAAACAGTTGATCAAGACCGAGGAAGCTCAAGTTCGACGTCTGCAACTACATTTGGTAGAATTGCAGCAAGCGAGCCCTGTCGTGATGATGAATCCTGATACAAATTATCGAGAACCTACTTTTACAATTCTAAAAGATCGGCATAATATAATGGCTACATTGGAGAATTTAATCTCAGAATCCGAGGAGGACATCTGGTTGACTTTAGGCCAATGGGGTATTCTCCACATTCTGCGCTCAGGAGTTGGTGATGCACTTACCGAAGCAAGTGAAAGAGGTGTGGTGATAAAGATTATCGCAAATATCAATGCGAAAACTATCAAGTTTTTCGACCGATTAGATGATCGAATCGAGATCAGACATCTCGAACAAATGGGCCACCAAGGTGCGTTCGTTGACCAAGAGGTAGGGATTCAATTCGTGAATGTTGAAGCTAAACCTACAGGTCGAGGTAAGGATGATACCGCGCTATTGATCGAATCACTCGATTTTTTAGATGCAGAAATTGAATTGATCGGATACCAATGGAACTATGCAACCGCATACCGGGCCGCAAGAGCAAGATTGGTCGATGGGATGATCACCGAGCCATTACAACTCACAATTGGCGAAGGTTCATTCTACCAACGACTTAGAAATATGCTTGATGACCAGGATGGAGTTGGATTTACAAATGCAATTTTAAGACGCCCAAATGAGATTCCAACCATGGGAATCTCTGCGGTGGCTTTGAGTGATTTAGGTGTTGATATGGCAGAGATTATGCGCACCGTTGGTCAAAGGATCGGTAGA
>CAUZVL010000197.1:0-2969 GCA_963583355.1 Candidatus Thalassarchaeaceae archaeon | reverse complement strand
CCACTTCCGAGGAATAGGTAATGGCCGATATCATCATCGTCGCCAGAGTAATTGCAACCTAGAACTTGTCCTGGAAAGGTAAGACGAGCGCCACCTACTGGGACTACAACCTCGTATCCTGCTGCTTCGAAACGTTTTTTGAAATCAAAGATTAGATGTAGGTGCTGAATCGAACCGACCAAGCCCAATTTGGAGCCTTTGAGTGGTGCAACCCTTCCTACGGCATCAAGGAACCTCTCTTTTGCTTCTTCTTCACTCAAGTCTTCTTCTTGATGGCCCAATCGTGATTCGGCGATTGCTCGATGCTGAGCCAGAAGGGGAAGAACCGCGGCAATATCGGGATCACCATCGTAAGTAACGTCGATGAATTGGGTCGGCATCCCCGAATCTATATTCATTTGGGAGTGGCCCATATGAGCAACTAACTCAACTCCCATCCGGCCCATTTTGTCGTGAACCAAATCACATGCACCGTAGCAAGGGTCCGCTGCAAGGATTACTTTGGCACTAGTTTCCTCTTCGATTTCGTCCATCATCTCAAGCGCTTGCATTTTGAGTCCTTCAGGAACCTGAAGTGCGATAAGGCGGTGGTCGCTTTCTTGGATTCTGTCTATCAATTCTTTTAATTCAAAATCGTGCCGCTCTAAATCCATATATATCACTCCAAAATGATGATTTTATCGTGTTCCATCTCAACACGTACCAAAGAATCGAATGGGATGCTCGGAAATTCTCCAGCCAAAATTGCCAAGCCAGGACCTTTCTCGACCACGGTGATTACATGGGAGACAATTCCACCGGCACGAGTTACTCCATCGATGACAGCCCTGAGGGTACCACCGGTCGATAGAACATCGTCGAGTATAACCACTCGTTCTTCATCCTTTATGTCGTTTAACCACATAGCACCTTTGGAATAACCTGTTGATTGGTCGATTGTGACTTCTCCTTCGAGGCCATAACCACGCTTGCGCGCAATTACGAGGGGTTTTCCACTCTCTATCGAAAGCGGGGCACATAATGGCAACCCCATCGCTTCGATACCAAGGATCAAATCGGTATTTTTCCAATCGACAACAGCCATAGTCAAATCGACAACTGCTGAGAGTACTTTAGGGTCAAGCCGTGGTACACCGTCGGTAATCGGGTGAATGAAGTACGGGTAATCCCCTTTCCAAATTATAGGAGCGTTAGCAAGGCTTTGTTTTAACAGAGACAATGCATCGAGCATCATCAATCAATCCTCAGCGAGGTAATCTACGTACTCATCACCGTCGAGCAGATTTTCCATATCGTAATCGTGCGGGTCAAGTATAACTATCCATCCAATATCATAAGGTGAATCATTTACCAATTCCGGATTGATTTCGACCTCACCATTAACTTCAGCCAATTTTCCTGCGAACGGGCTAGGGAAGGTTAATTTTTCATCAGCGGTCCAAACCGAGAATAATGACTGCTCCTCATCGACTTCAGTATCTGAATGGGGGAGAATAACTCGTAAGATATCACCGATTTCAGAGGCGAGGTAATCCGAAATTCCAACTACTAGTCTGTCATCTTTTTCTTGGAACCAAAGGTGGTCCCTCGAATATTTGCGGTCGTGGGCTATGCCGAATTCCATGATTTCATCATCCATGGGTTGTTCCTCGTCGGGCCGTTTGGTACATTATATATGAACGCGATGGAAATTCGTCTACTACGTTAGTAGTATGGCTCATATGGAAGACCTGCTTCGCATCATACATGCAGTTTGCCGAAACCGAGGAGCAAGAGATGATTAGAGAATTGGTTCGCGACTTTGCCGAGTCAGTTCTCCAAACTACTATCTCGCAACGAGATGCAGAGCAAATCCCACCTTCAGCAGAATGGGAACAATTCCTCGAATTCGGTCTTCAAGGCATCACAATTCCAGAGAAGTACGGCGGCACACCGGTCGATGATATCAGTGAATCTATTATAATTGAGGAATTGGCAAGAGTCGATCCTTCCTTTGCGGTAATGTACTGCGTTCATGTGGGATTGTGCTCCAAAACCATCGCACTTCACGGTACAGATGAACAGAAGGCAGCCTATCTACCTAGACTTGCAGCAGGTGAAGTCGGCGCTTATTCACTCTCAGAAGCTGGCGCAGGCACTGATGCGGCTGCAATGTCTTGTAAAGCAAAATTATCAGAAGATGGAAGTCATTGGCTCTTAAATGGCGAAAAAATGTGGGTCACCAATGGAACCCAAGCCAAAATCATTGTCCTTTTCGCCAAAGATGTCGACCATCCAGATTATGGCTTAAAGCGCCACGGTGGTACTACCGCATTCATCGTCGAGCAATCATACGAGGGCCTCACGGTCGGGAAAAAGGAGGATAAATTGGGTATAAGATCATCCGATACTTGCACATTGTTCCTTCAAGATTGTAAGGTACCGGTTGCAAATGTTCTCAAATCATCAGGTAAAGGGTTCTCGATCGCAATGAACGCACTCGATAATTCCAGGATAGGTATCGCGGCTCAAGCACTTGGTATTGCTCAAGGAGCTTACGAGGCGGCTTTACAATATGCTCACGAGCGGGAGGCATTTGGAAAACCGATTGCTCAACATCAAATGATTACAGCGTACTTAGCTGAGATGGCGACCAAGATAGACGCATCCCGCCTTTTGGTCTATAGGGCATCATGGGCAAAGCAAAACCACTATGAAAACGGGGGTCCAAGACACACGAAAGAAGCGAGCATGGCCAAATTATTCGCTGGAGATACCGCGATGTGGGTGGCTGAAAGAGCGATTCAAGTTCTCGGAGGTTATGGCTACACCAAGGAATTCCCAGTCGAGAGATTCTTCAGAGATGCAAAGATTACCCAGATTTACGAAGGTACTCAAGAGGTCCAGAAAATTGTAATCGCAAGAGCGATTCAACCTTGAATGCTATCCACTTTGAGAACTGCACGTTTCAAACTAGAGCGGTAATCCTC
>CAUZVL010000196.1:0-3001 GCA_963583355.1 Candidatus Thalassarchaeaceae archaeon | reverse complement strand
CAAAAAACCTTTTTTGTTCAAAGAAGCCCCATCGAGAGAACTTCGATTTCTCCGGTTCCGTGGATTGCCTTCATGGCATCCTCGAAGACATCGGAAAGACCAGAACCGTCGTTCATAACGACGTGAACCTGAATGAATTTAAGACCGAAAGCCAATGGTTTGGTTTCGACTAGTTGGACATCGTAGACATCATCAGCTAAAGCACGGATTTGAGTTGCGATATCTTCTGGTGAGACATCACCGAAATCCGGATTCGGCATTACTTTGTAGGTTAGTGCGACCATTCCCATATTAAATCACCTTAATTTCAAGGCCCTTGGAAGCCGCAATTGCAGACGTAAGTTACGCCTTGGTTTCGGCATCGTGGAGATCGGCCAATGGCCTCTCCGCAATCGGGGCAAGGGAATGTAGTGGATCCTTTGTCCACAAGTGGAACTCCGGAAGCTGTGCAGATTGTTGCTCGCTCAGACATGGTTAGTACACCTCAGTGCAGGCACGGCCACGGCCTTCCCCTCTTTATGCTTGCGCGGGAAGGAGTTTAACGGTCTAAGATGACAATCGAACCAGAACGGCCGGTTGAGACCACTAATTGGCCATCTTTGCGCCGGCACCAGCCATTCTCGATTCGAATGATGTCGCCTGAGCGGACCTTAGTTACATCATCGGCCCATAAGACGATGCCCACGATTCCAGTCTCATCTTTTCCACATGCGGCAGCTATGGCACCAGTATAGGATTTTGAGTTGATTAATCTGCGAGGATAGCGGCGTAAAACGACCAATTCAAGACGCTTTACCGCTTTACCAGGCACTAGTTCGCTGACCTTTTGTCTCGGTGCGGTCTCATCGCTGGTTTTGGGGCTATCTCGCATCGCAGCGAGGATAGACTTTGTTCGGTTTTCATTCGGGCTGTTGGTCTGTTGCTTTACTTCGGGCATGGATTGTCGCTAAAATATTCTACCCACTTAAATGAAATGGAGGGGGGGATGGAAATGTGAAAGTGGTCACTCCTAAGGAGTGCGCTTTTTTCTAATACTGAAAGTGGATTTTACTGAAGCAACATCGTCCAGCGGGTCCATTCCACCCTTTCTGGTCTGGAGAGCGTTTTCGAATTGTGGACCTATTTTCCAATCTGGCCCTTTTTTCGGCTTGTGATGCTTGCAAACCAAGAAAACTTCTGAAGAAGTATTTCGGCTTGCGGTTGGCGAGAACCGCTTGACCGTCATGAAATGAGGTTTGACTAAATCTATTAATTCCTCAACTCCAACCCCCTGGAATAATTTGGTTACAAAATGGCCGCCTTTTCGCAGAATGGGAAGTGCGAAATCAAAGACAGCCGCGACCAATTCAAGTGAGACAGTTTGATCGATATCCCATTTCCCGGTAATATCTGGTGAGATATCAGAAACTACGACATCGATTTGTTCTGATTCGATGGTCTCAAGCACCACTTTTTGGGTGAAGGCTTCGGTGATATTGCCGATAATTAGGGTTGCACCTTCGACAGGAGTACAAGATTTAAGGTCCACCCCCACCACTTTGCCGTGCTTGCCGACCAATTCGACCGCAACCTGTGACCAACCACCAGGGTGGCAGCCGACATCGAGGATTCTATCTCCATATTCAATCAATTTATGACGATCTTGAATCTGCTTCAATTTGAATGCAGATCTTGCGCGGTAACCGCTTGCTTTGGCTTGCTTTCGCCATGTATCTTGTTGATGTTGCATAACCCAGCGGTCGACCATAAAACACTCCTCCGTACCCACGCCCACAATCCGATATGTGATAAGTTCATGCACAAGATAGTGGTGGCTTAATCGATGAGAGCGGTTATCTCGATGCTGATCTTGGTTTTGGTGATGAGCCAAACCACGAGTGCAGTGGTCCAAGACCTCGCAGGTGAGTTTAAGCGAACCGAAGTAAAAATTGGTCGAACTGTATTGGTTGAAGAGAGAACCGCTATCTGGTGTCCTTCCTGTGCTCAAATAGATCCCGAATTGGCTACGGTCGCTCAATCCCATGGTTCACGCGCAGCATTGGTCGCATTACATACAACCGATTCTTTTGAAAGTAATGCCTCAAGAGCTCGAATGGAATATCAAAATCTCAGCGATTCTCGCTCTTATGGAACACCTACCTTTTTCGTCGACCATCAGATGACCGCTGAAGGATATGATGCTTGGCCAGATGTTCAGCGGAGAATTTTGACCCAAGAAAGTACCCGGGAGATGCCCGAGGAGATTTTTATCGAGGTGAAATCCGATGAATTAGGAATCCACATCGATTTTGACCGGCCGAGTAATGGGCAACTGACATTGATGTTCCTCGAGCACGATAAAGAGGTGCCTCTCGGAGTCGACAACCCTGGTGAAGATACCCGTGATCGGGTATTGGTGATGATGGCGACAATTTTTCCGGGTACCAATAGTTCTCTATACCATTCAAATTCGAGTTCTGATGATGGCTACAGTTTATCTTGGTTAGCCGGTAATCTTTCTTGGCAAAACCCAGGACCTAACTCTTGGAGTATCATTGCGGTTCATGAACCGGTAGAAGGGGGCGAACCCTATGGCGTGATCGAAATAGCCTATCGAGAGGTTATCGGAAACTTGGGTGGAGGTAATTATCTTGCACTTATTTTTGGTGTTTCGATCTTATTGGGTGCTTTGATGGTTTTTACGCCAATTCGCAGTAAAGACGAAGAGGAATGAAGTTTTTTGTTCTTTACCTTCCGAATAATCCCTTTTTTAACCCTTTTACGGCTTGAGTCAAATAACTAATCCCAAACTTTTTTAATGGTACGAGTTGATTTCATACTATGGAACCGACAACCCGACCAAACCAAGAATTGAGCCTGACCGTAAGAACATGGATGGTAGAATACACCGTCCAGTTCGATGAAAAGAGCCACAGGCATCTTTCTTTGATTCAAGCTGGTGATGTAAGTGAGGTTCACCAACACCTCTTACAAGAATTGCGCAGAAATTACCAAACCAACG
>CAUZVL010000195.1:0-3005 GCA_963583355.1 Candidatus Thalassarchaeaceae archaeon | reverse complement strand
CCAGGTAGATGCTAGAAGGCATTGGAGTCGTGAGAATATGTTGAGAGCATTCAATCCTAATGATGAAGTTTGGCAGGCCAAAATTACCCATCGGGGAAGGATTGTGTTCAATACCGCACGAGAAGATTTGCTCTCTTAATTACTGATGCTCTGAATCGTTTATACGGTTAATATCCGCATTTATATCACCAGAGATTGCACTATCTTGAATGTTGTAGGTGATATTCTGAATTACTGTTTGTGCATCTGATTGGTGCGTTGGAGGGTTGTAGCTTTGCTGTTGTGGTTGTTGTTGTGTTTGTGGAGGTTGAGTTGCGGCACCATATCTTGTCCATGGCCCAGGCTCTGTTAGCGATCGGTACCATTTACCTCCTTGAAAATCAGTCCATTCAAACCCTTCAGACTCCTGTCCGTGGGCATCTATTCGTGGTAGCCACCCCGCCAATCCCTTAACTGCATCTGAATTGATGAATGCTGATGCCTCGCGTGGGGCGATGTGCATATTTTGAATTAGGCTAGACGCCACTTCTCTATCAGTGCACATTTCGATTGGTTTTCCTAAATAGCGAGATGTTGTATCTATTAATCGGTTATATGACCGTGTTTTACTTGGGGAAATCTTTCGATTCAATCTTCTAGCTACCGTTTTTGCCATGCGTTTGTCTTGCATTTGCTTCTGCATCCAGTGGCGCAGGCATAATGTGAATTCGTGTCTAGAAACAGGTTCGGTACAATATCCTCTAGTGTATAGATCAACGCCCGTGCAAGTTGGCTTTCCGTGGAAAAAACCATGATGCTCACAGAGTGGTATTCCGTGGATTTGGTGCCATCGATTCGATGAGTACTTCGAGGAACATCTGTGTGAAGCCCTCGCGCATCGGGGTTGGGTTCGGTCATATTCCACCCGCACAGCCTGGCGCTGTCGCTCCCATTCGGCATCCGCAGCCTGGCGCTTGCGGTTAGATAGCCAATCAAAAAATCCCATTTTATCACCTTGTGGATACGGGTCGCCCCTAACCCGTATCCGGCTGAAGTCACCTTAAGTATGCAACCGATGTTGCTTTGGTCATCGCTTTCGCTCCCAGTGGGGCGTCCATTCCTCTACGCGTGCAGACTATAATCTTCACCTGAATTTTGAAATCCTGGTACTGCAAACATTAGACCCGATGAAGGTTTGACTTTGGGGGTCATCCATCTGTACTGTGCCCCCTAGTCGTTGAATAAGTTCCAAATGTGGATTTGACCACGGTTCATTACCGGGTTTTTTTCCAGAATTAATCACCCCTTTGTACTCGAAGTCATCATCTGTAAAACCGTCTTCCCATTTTCGTGGAGAGACTTCTGCCCACGCATGACCTAATCTTTGATATTGAGAATATACTGAAATTAACCCAAGTTGCTTTAGACGGCGCATAATTTGTTTTTTCTGTAATGCTAATGGCACCAGTACTAAATCTCTATTTCCAGCTCTCCAATGATAGCAAGGGGAGAGATTGAAGTAATTTAATTGATGATAAAATCGTTGTTTTCTTTTGTCGCCCCAATGAGGGGGAGTCCATGCCAATAATGCCGATCTGTCTTTGGTCTCAGCAACATGAGAGCTTGCTTCCAGAGCAATCCAGGTTCCATGTTCTTCGATTATTGGTTGTTTTTCGGTTTTGGGATATTTCTTTCTTTTAGTTCTACGTGGCCAATATTTCATTTTAGCCGCCTTTTCGTGGCGCGGGATTTGTTTAATCCATTTCCTAAGTGGCGTCGCTAATGTATCTCTGTCGATAATCGTACATATCCAACCGGTCTTTCCATGCAAAGACGAGGGGAGACGGATGATTCTCCGTGTATCGGCTGTTACGGTTTTATCTACATCAAAACCTGCATCAAGAACCCTTTGTAATAGGTGCTTGCGATCTTCTTTGACGAATTCCTCTCTTTCGCGTGGATCTGGGGTTGAAAATTTTTCTCTTTCCAAATCTCTCAATACAATATGGAAGCCTTTACTGCCACTATAACATACATATTGTAAATCTAAATTTTCATTTTCATCCAACCAATCAATTAGCGCCAGGGTGATTTTTCGAGCCTTTTCTAATCGACGATGGCAGAATGGTGTTTGGTCTATATCGAAGACTACTAAGTGATCCAATAGTATCGGCGCTGGTTTATTTGTTTCGCGAAGTCTAGGCAACCCTATTGGCTCAAGCCATTCTGCAGTTCCATAGTACAAATCCGTAGGAGGGGTTTTTCCAAAGGATTTCCGTAATTGCGAATATTTCGATATTCTTTTTTTGTTGTGATTCCACCGACCGTAAAAATTCCGCCATCTAAATTGGTGGCGTGAGGGTTTTCTCAACCAAGATAATTCAATTTCATTATTATCATACCAGTCATTGAGTTCTTCAATGCTGAGAAGTTGAGCCACAGAATCCCCATGAATTGGTGATTAATAAGGCCAGTAGTATTCTCAGAAAAGGAACATTTTGAGAAGGAAGAATTTCGAGTGGATATGGGCTTGAGATTCTTTTGATGCTAACATATCGGTGAGCATTGCCTGTATTTTTGGTTTTTTACCGGCTTTGCCAATCACCCAATTCATCAATCTTTTTCGTTTCAGGAGGCGTTGTAATTTGTGCGAATTGGTAAGTTCTGGCCCTAGTTCATCCCAAACCATTTTCATGAATTTGTCACCAGCCTCTACAGCATCAGCCCCATTCATTATCTCTTCAGCAATTTCTGAAGCAAATTTTGCGCTAACCATTGCATTTCCAATCCCTTCGCCGGTGAAGGGATCGATAAGTGAAGCCGCATCGCCGATGAGTAATACTCGATTTCCTGCAGATCGACGAGGTTGGTTTTTACGATTGGTTCTAGGCGAGCCCAGTGGCAACATCCATCCTTTTGCACTACCTTCAACCGCAACAGCATCTTTGAACCTCTCTTTGAAAATTGGATGTTCTTGTATGGTTTTATAATGTAATTCTTTGATTTTTACTTTTTGTTTATCCATC
>CAUZVL010000194.1:0-3062 GCA_963583355.1 Candidatus Thalassarchaeaceae archaeon | reverse complement strand
CGCTCCAATATGGCGAAACTAGTTGAAGGAAAGGTCATACGCAGAGAGGATGGAAAAGTGCTCAAACCAAGTGGTTGGCAACCCCCCCAATTAGCCCAATTCCTCCAATGAATTGATTGGGGACTTTCAGCCCTCCCACCCCATGCGCACCGCATTGATTACCGGGGGGGGCCGTGGAATCGGCGCCGCTATTACCACAAGATTAGCACGAGATGGCTATCGGGTAATCGCAACATACCGCACCTCGAGTAAGCCTACTGAGATGGTGATTGACAAAATACGCGATTCTGGCGCCGATGGGGTTGCAGTTTTTTGTGACGTGACTGATCAAAAACAAATCGCCTTACTCGCAACCCACCCTTGGGTTGCCGAAGGAATCGATGTATTGGTGCTCAATCATGGGCGTTATGACCGAATTCAAGCCGACCAGTTGGATTTCACTCAATTGCAAAGAACGATGAAGACCAATTTTGAAGGCGCGTTTTTGGTTTGGAAATCGATTGAACCACATCTGAGAGCCGATGCCAGAATCTGTGTGATCGGCAGTCAACTCGGAACTCGAGGTTCGCCCCACGGCGCCGACTATTCAGCTTCAAAGGCCGCTTTAGCAACCTGGGCTCGATCGCTTGCTCAAGCGGTTGCGCCTGAAGGCCAGAGAGTTAACGTCGTCGCCCCAGGATTTGTCGATACCGATCTTTTAGCAGGAGATAGTCGTGAAAAGAGAGCATCTAGGGTTCAAGAAGTGCCGCTCAAAAGAGTAGGAAGTCCAGAGGATATCGCCTCGACAGTTTCATTCCTTGTTAGCGATGAATCGGCATATATTACCGGAGCTGTCATTCACGTCAATGGTGGATTATACTTACCTTGAGAGGGATATCTGTGAGCGACCCATTCGACATCTCTAGAGCGCTCGAAGGCGCTAGTATGGAAAGGCTGTCTCCGCAGGTTTCCAAATTTGAGATTCACTCCGAATTCGAACCCGCTGGTGACCAAGAAAGTGCAATTGGAGAATTAGTTTCCCAATTAGAAAATTCACAAGAGAGATGCGTGCTTTTAGGTGTAACTGGCTCGGGTAAAACATTCGCGATGGCACACGTTATTGAACGGTTAAACATTCCAACCTTAATCATCAGCCACAACAAAACCCTCGCTCGACAACTTCATCAAGAAATGGCTGGACTATTTCCAAAAAATGGAGTCGAATATTTTGTATCACACTATGATTATTATCAACCTGAAGCATATATGCCTAAACGGGATTTGTACATCGATAAGGAATTATCAATAAATGAAAAAATCGAACAGGAGCGATTTGCAACCGTCGCAAGTTTGGTCAGCCGACCTGACTGTATCATTGTCTCATCGGTTTCTTGTATCTATGGATTGAACGCACCTGAAACATTTCTCAAACACCATTGTAGAACCTTCGTTGGACAGGCCATCGAACCGATGGATCTAGTGCGGGAATTGATCACATTACAGTACCGGCGAACTACCAACGACCTCGAGCGAGGCGATGTTCGGTTAAGAGGCGAGAACCTCGATGTTTGGATGCCGAGCCGGGATGATCCGATGAGGATTAGATTTGGCTTTGAAGGAGTTGAGCACATCCAAATTTGTGACCCGGTGAGCTGGGATATTCACGAAGAATTAGAAGAGGCTTGGATTCACCCCAAGGCGTTTTTTATGACCTCACCGGAAAGGTTTGAAGAAGCCCTAGAGGGAATTGAAACCGAATTGGACGGGCAGGTTGCGACTTTAAAAAGTGAAAATAAAGAGATCGAAGCCCACCGGTTGGAACAAAGAACCCGCTACGACATGGAGATGTTGCGCGAAATTGGCTATTGCACCTCGGTTGAAAATTACTCGATGCATTTCGATGGCCGCACTACCGGGGATCGGCCGCATTGTTTGCTTGATTTCTTTGCAGCATCGGCAAAACAATTCCACGGAGATCCTTCTAAATATCTCGTAATAATGGATGAATCACACGTCACCTTACCGCAGGTTGGGGGCATGTACGCAGGGGATAGAAGCAGGAAACTCAATTTGATTGAACATGGTTTTAGACTACCGTCTGCTGCCGATAATCGACCATTAAAAATTAGAGAATTCCAATCATTAATCCCTCAAATGGTCTATGTTAGCGCCACCCCTGGAGAGAGAGAATTACTGCACCTCTGCGAACTTACAAATCAAGAGGTTCCGCTTGGCCTTCAACACATGCGCGGCGGCGGCGGGGTCGAAACCCCAGAATTGGTCAAAAAGCATCCCGATGCTGAGAGTATGTACGATATGTTACGAACAATGGATGGCATACCTCGAATGGAAATTCGGCCCACAGGATTACTAGACCCGCAAATCGAAGTCAGGGGAACCGGGGGGCAAATCGCTGACCTTTTGTCGGAAATAAATATTCGAATCGGAGTAGGAGAGCGCACCTTGGTCACGGTACTGACGATTAAATTCGCCGAAGAGGTTGCAGCGTACCTAAACAAAATGGGCATAAAGGCCCACCACTTACACTCTGAAATCGATACCATCGAGCGGACCGAAATTATCAACGCCCTCAGAATTGGCCATATCGATGTAATCGTTGGAATCAATCTTCTGAGAGAGGGATTGGATATACCAGAGGTTAGTTTGGTAGCAATATTTGATGCCGATCGCCAAGGATTTTTGAGAAATGAACGCAGTTTGCTCCAAACGATTGGAAGAGCTTCGAGGAACCAAAACGGAACAGTCATCCTCTATGCTGATAATATGAGTCCGCCAATGGTATCTTCGATTCGCCAGACTCTCGAAAGACGCCAACGTCAAGAGCTATATAATTCCCAAAATGGAATTATACCAAAAACCATTGTAAAAGCGTTGCCGAAAATGGACGAATTCAATCCCGAAAAGAAAGAAATCAAGGGGAAGGTCAAAGTGGTAACTCCAATTGAAGAAATAGAATTATCAATTGAACAATTAAAAGAGTTGATGCAGCAATCAGCCCTGGAATTAGATTTCGAAAGAGCCGCGGTTCTGCGAGATTTAATTACTAGACGAGAGGCTGATCT
>CAUZVL010000193.1:0-3076 GCA_963583355.1 Candidatus Thalassarchaeaceae archaeon | reverse complement strand
CCATTTATCGCTTGGTCATTTTGGATTTATTTGACCTTATATCTATATTACCCTGCAGCAGCGTGGTGCGGAAGAAAAGATGACCAAAGGATTAGAGAGATGTTTGCTTTTCATCAAGGATTATTCATCACAACCTGGGTTATATTTTTGATTTTCATCGTCTTTCCTGTAGACATTCACATTAGAACTCACATACCCCAATCAGTTTTAGATGGACAAGGAATTCATGGGTTTTTCTTTGCAACAATTATGCATAACATCGATACACCATATAATGCATGGCCGAGTTTACATGTAGTACAATCCTTGCTAATCGTTTTAATTCTGCGTCACTGGAACGTGATAACCGGTTCGAGAGAAGTATTGGTGTGGATTTGTTGGTTTGCCCTTTGCATTTCTATTCTTACGACAAAACAACACTTTGTCTGGGATTTATCAACCGGAATCATCACCGCGTTGATCAGTTGGAAATATTTGTGTAAACCTCTAGTCGATGCCGCTTCAAACCAAGATTGGCTCGATAAGTTTCAATCCTAAATCTCACATTCGAGGGATATTGCCTGCACCAGAATATGGGCGGCCTCTTTTGTTGATTGAAAGTAATCCAAATTCCAATTCCTCTCGAAGACCTTTAGCTCTTAGTCGTAATCCAATCAGCGTTTTTTCGATTGAAACTCTTGGTTCTAGCCAGAAGGTAGTACTCCACTTATCACCAGGAAGTAAGTAAGCAAGATTGTCTTTGGATTTTTCATGGCTGGTCAAATCAGCGGAATTATATCTTGGCTCAAGGCGTACCTTCTCCATTGGGATAGAACTGAGATTGGATACCTCTACGTCCAATCTTAAACGGCCACGTTCGTGACTTACCGTTCCGTTCATTTTCAAGTCGTCTCGATTCAATTTTGCTGTTAGCGCCATACCTTTCCCTCATTTAGCAATTAACGAGGTAGGCTATCAATCAATCCCTAACAAGTTTAGAGATATGACTTTTTGTGGAAATTACCCTTCCAGAATCTAGAACTTAATTCCTTAATCAGGCGAACCAACTTGCGATTAATTCCGGCTGGGTCAAGTAGAATGTAAGACCTGCACCTGCCATCATCATCATCCAAGCCCCAATTGCTTTTATCAGGCCAGTTGATCTTCTCAATATCGAAATGAATCGTTGCTGACCCATACCAACCACGGTTGTTACTGCAATCATCAAAATGCTAACCGAGAGCATTAATCCTGCTAAACCGGTCCAGGTTGCCATTCCCCCAATGATAACGAGGTAACCAATGAATGGAATTACCGCTGCTGCGGTGCAATCAATTGATGCTGCTGAGTAGCCAATTCCCCAAAGATACATATTTCGGCGCGGGGTAAATCGATCATCCATTTCTGTAGTCGAATATTTATCGATAAGGGTTTGGACGAAACCGAGCAAATGAGCGGTTCCACCTGTGAGCATGAATGCACCAAGAATCATCAGTAAAATCGCAACTCCGAGTGCGAAATATAGCAATACCCCTGTTAAATCAATAAGATTGCCAAGACCAAAGACAATAACGCCAATGATGGAGAAAAATGTCAATTGACCTAGAGCGGCCAGACCACCTAGAACGAAGTGTGGTGGCATTTTTTTGTGAAGTTTACCCGATTCAATCAATTCATCTTCACGCTGGCCTAAGCCAATATAATATGAGATATATCCGGGTAAAATTGGGAAAGCACATGGTGAAAAATAAACTAGAACTCCTAGTAACAATCCCATCGAAAATATCGCCTCAGGGGAACGATCTACCTTTGCCAAAGAGAAGCGGAGTTCCTCAGATTTACCTTCTGCGGCAGCGACGACAGCATCATCGAAATCACCCCAACCCTTGGTCGGAGTCCCTGAACTTTCTTTGGCTACGATATAGCCCTCATGATCTATTACCAAAACTACAGGGATTGCTTGGGCTTGGTAAGTTTCGACAAAATCAGCGCGGGTATAAGAGATAACTCGCCAATTTAATTCACCTTCGAGCGTTGTTGAAATAGTGAAGTTTAAAGATGAATTTTCCTCCAAAGTAATTGAAATACCACCTGGATTTGAATCTTTATCATTTAGAGTTGAATTCATCCCAACATCAATACAAGATATAGTCTGTTCAAAATCTCCAACCCATGCCTCGACACAATAAGCACCATTGTTTAGGCTCATATTTTCGTTAGTATTATTGCCAGAATTAATTACTTCTTCTGCCAGAATTGAATCGTCTGCGCCAGTACCAACCACCCATGGCATATGTGAATCACTTTTTGAATCACCAAAATACTCACGCAATTTTTCAAGGTCTTCCATCGGTTCACCATCAACTATTTGGTACCAAGAACCGACAGAGATAATCACAACCTCATATTCTGCATCTAGAGACTCCCATTCATTTTGACGAGCTTCTAAATGCTTTTGAACCAAATGGCAATTTGAACAATCCACCGCCATAAAATCGATAACGATAATTTCTCCGCGATGATCTGAGAGCTTAAACCAACCATTCTCATCAACATGATCGCCTTCTTCAATCGAACGATTAAGAGTCTCTATTTCGAAGTCTGGAGCTAACCTCACATCATCGGCTACACCGTAATTTGAAGATGCTAAATCAAAAAGAGATAAGCCAGAATAACCAATGATGCTGAAGAGTACAAGGGCTATTCCAAAAGCCTTCCAAGTCAATGGTTCCTTGAAGACACCGAGGTCGACTCCGTACCGGTCTTTCAATCCCATCAGAACCAACCGAGTAGAACCAATTTATCAACCTCGCGTGAGTTGGTACCGAATCAGAGCAAAAAAGTCGAGCCTTTCGAAGCCCATATCACAATTCGATAACAGATTCCACCAATCACTAAACCAACCAAGGCACACAGCATTAGCCATACAGGCTGTTCTGCACCATTGACCGAAGCGTCGACCAAGAGGTATAAGGTGAGAATTGATGAAAGAATTCCAAGGCTTCCACCGATACCAATTCCCGCGAGATGAATTCCGGCCCGTTTTAGCATTCCCACATCACCAACTAAACATGGGACCTATTGATAGTTGCGCCGG
>CAUZVL010000192.1:0-3110 GCA_963583355.1 Candidatus Thalassarchaeaceae archaeon | reverse complement strand
TCTCTTTAGGAATCTCCATAACTTGGGTTAATTCATCAAGACTCTCTTGGGTAATCGGCTCGATAAGATATTCGATTCGATAGGATTTTTCTGCTGGAGTATCCTTTACCCTTACGACCTCACTTCTAGTCGAGTGGCGCATCGAGGTAACCTCAAGGCTGCCATTGGCTGTATCGTTGATCATTTTCATAATCAATTCGACATCGATATTGCGTTTTACCGGTTTTTTCATCTCGATGACGAAAGGCCGTCCTCGACCTAAACATCGAACATCGATATCCTCTCGGCCCATGCCGTGGAAAGCGTGTTCGCTACTGCCATACAATTCCATAATTGGGTCACCGATATAGCCTTGAACCGATGTCAAATACTGTAAACCGGTTTGGTCACATTTCCGGCAACCTCGGCCTTTACAAGCACGACAAGGCCATCTGGTTTGTGGAATTCCACGCTCGTGTTTTAAATAACGTCCGTAAATATAATGAGAGCGAATATCTAATTCAACCGTCAAGGTCAGCACATCGATCAGAGCCAAAATTTCCGGCTTATCGATTACCAATTTAGTCTGCGGATTCATCACTTTCAATTGCGAAGCAACCTCATCGACCAGGGCGGTTTTGAGGGGAGCGGATCCACCTGCTCCGTAGCGCTTGCGCAGGTGATCTTCGGCTTGAGCCTGATCTTTGGGAAATCTTGCGCCCAATTGTAAACGGTCACATTCACATTCACCGATCGAATCGTTGATGATCTCGGCTAAGAGCGGCGCTTCTTCAAATAAATTTTCACAAAATGGACATAGCGATTCCTTCTCTCGAGCATCGGCCATGCTCGAATCAAACCCGACAACTTCAGCTCGAATTTCGATTCCGGAATCTAGGTTTGATTGGCCGAATTTAGTCTTGCCTCCAACTCGACCTAAGCAGTGATTACAAGTCCCTATCCTAACCAAATGCTTGAGTCCTGCTGGACGAGGTGCTGCGGGGACCTCTTCCTCACCGGTCTCCAATTGAACATCTTCAAGGTCAGGTTCGTCCATCACCAAAGCAGCTTCTGCATCATCATCCCAAAGTGAATAATCCGTGGTTCCAAACCCGGCATTTGCATAGGACATCCAGTCTTCATCTTCGTCTTTAGTATCCTCAGGAACTTCCTTCTCAGACATGTAGATCACCGTGCCACTGGGGCCAACCCCGCCTGTGGAACGCTTAGGTCCACAATCCTCCCTGTTAACAACCTAATGGTTCGTGATTGGCCAATTTACTACTAGCTATATCATTGTTAGCAGGCCTAATAATCGCTTTGTTCTGCCGATTTAGCAAGTGAACTCAAACCTAATCCTGCAGTTGTCATTATCATCGCAGCGATTAATGAAAGCATGATCATTATCGCACTAAATAGTCCAAAAGCACTGAATAATCCCATCGGTGAAGTTGCGATTATTGCGAATCCTGCTATATCCGAAAGAGCGGAACCTACCAATGCTAATGCACAAGCACCACCGACTCCGTGCAAGGCTTGACGGTGATTTTCCCCGCGCTCTCTCCCTTCGCGATAGCGTTCAGTCACATGAATACAATAATCGATACCCACGCCTAAGGAAATAGTTGCAATTGTCACCGTCACGATATTTAGAGAGTATCCAAATGCATAGATTAAGCCGTAAAGCCAGATGACTACCAACAAAATGGGGGTCAGAGAGATTGTCGCTTGTTTGAAAGATTTAAATCCGATCGACAAGGTGATAAATACGAATAATGTTCCCAATAATAAGGAAGATTGCATCTCTGATTGCATTCTATCTGAAGCGATGAATCGAACCACAGGCTTGCCGGTTGGCATTACCCAAGTCAATGGCAAATCCTCTTCTATTTCCCCCGGGTTTTCCCAATTTCCGCTCGAAAGATTGGCCAACGGGCCTAAATCTCGTTTTAATTCCGAAAGACCAGGACCCACACTAGGAAAATCTTCGGGTGAAGTTAAGCCAAATCGAATCAACATCCGTTCATATTTGACAAAATCACCATTGAGGTCCAACCACACTTGAGTCGGGTCAGGGGTCATCGAGGGGATGATGTAAAGGTCGACCAAAGACGATGGAACCTCGGTCCCTGGAATTCCATCTAAGGTCAAAACCCCATAGAAAAATATCAGGCAATCCCGGTCGCCCAAATCGGCCGCATTTAGAATTCCAACGGTATTACAACCCGACTGATTGAAGCCGTGGTCCCAATAGGGCTGAGGGTTTGCTAACATCGCTGCTGAAGCGATTGTGACGAATTCATCAATTGCTAAAATATCGACTTTTCCATTGGGTTGGCGAGTCATTTTATCCTTGACACCTTCGGTTTTTTGATCGGCATTTTTTCTAAAGTCATCGATTGCAGCATAGACTCGCGGATCGGCTACATCTCCTTCGATCAAGAGCATTGCCGGCTCCCCCTCATCAGAAAACCTCTCGTTTACAATCTGGACTCCATTTGCAAAATCGCTATCGATATCCAAGAAGTCCTCGACTGCAAAATCACCTTCTAAACGCATCATTCCAAATGCTGCGGGGATGGCTAGAAGGGCTGCGAATACGACGATGATTATTCGGTTCTTTCCAGTGCCGGAACCGATTGCAATTTTTTGCAGTAATTCTTTTTTTATCAAGTGTTTCTTGACTTCAGGCATGCTGGTCTTGCCACGTTTTTCCATCCATTCATCGACCGAGATTCGGATTAATGGAACCCAGATTCCGGTCAGCATGAAAGCGGCAAAAATTCCCAGGGCTGCTTCGATTCCAAAGGAGCGCAAGGCCGCGATATCGCTGAAGATATTAGCAGCAAAAGCTGCAATCGTGGTGACTGAAGTGAGCATGATGGCTCGGCCAACCCTAGCGAGGGTTACCTCGCCGGACCGTTCGGTAGAGCGGCCCAATCCCCGCTCCTCCTTGTAGCGATGAAGTGCGTGGAGCGAGTCATCTATCCCTAAAGCCAAAACCAAAATAGGCAATAGATTACTGAATTGAGATCTCGAAATAAGATCGATTCCCAGCCAGCCAAAAAGGCTGGCTGCATGTCCAATCAAACCTTGCATCCAAAGCAAAGCCCCACCGAGGGCAAGCGATA
>CAUZVL010000191.1:0-3111 GCA_963583355.1 Candidatus Thalassarchaeaceae archaeon | reverse complement strand
TTGAAGATATCGAACGAGCCCAAGCCGATGGCCGCCTTAATGACCATCTGCGTAACCTATTGCGATTAGGCCATAGCGTCCACCTCGCTGCAACCTTCCAAACCAGCCAAGAATCGATGCAAACCCTATTATCGCCACTCGATTCAAGAATTCAATCACTCAATAATTTAGTTGAAAATCTGACCGGATCTTTCATCGGCTCCTCGACCAAAGGTGGAATTGGTGAACAAATTGTGATAGGACATCTCTCAACCGCGTTTACCGGCTCGAAAGGAGATCAATTCACCCCAATTGCTGATGAAGGACATACAGGAGATATCGCGGCTAGCATGGCGATAGAAACCTCGGCTGGAGTTTCAGAATATATTCCAGCGATGATCGAAGTAAAATTATATGATAAAGCGGTAGGTTCTGACGAAGTAGACAAATTCTGGGATGACTTGAAAGAAAATAATTACAAATATGGATTATTTGTTTCTCTGACCTCGGGCATTGCCAACCAAGACCAATGTATTGCTATCGAATCTAGAGGTGGAAAATATGGAATCTTAGTATATAGTGATAATTTGGAGCAACTACGCCATATCGTGGCATATGCGATGATGCGCGAATTAGCATGTTTAGTAGAATCGGGTAAGGACATCAAGTCGAGCAGTCAAGATGTTCTAGCAACATTGGTGAGCGATCTTTCTAATGACCTTGGCATTTTTGAGAGCGGGGTTTCACTTATTGGCAGCATCGAAAGAGCAGCTGTAAAGATTCTCTCCGAGACCGGAAAACAAGTTACGGCAATCATGAGTTCATCCGGCCAATTGCGCGAGTCGATCGAGCAAGGGGTTGCTAGAATGGAACACGATATTCGTAAAGCATCGCTTGAATTAGATGATGAGAAAACCAAGTTATTGGATTGGAATAAGGATAATTGGACGCCTCTGCTGAAGAAATTCCCAGACAAAATGGCTCATCTACTAACCGCAATGCGCCAATCGATAATCGAACTCGATGAGTTAACAACTATGACGCTTGTTGAAGATTCAGATAAACCAACGGTGAAATTCAGCGATGGGGAGGTCGACATTATCGAAATCGAGGCCCAATCAACCAAAATACAAATTAGAATTATTCACCAATATGATGAGATCCCCGCCAAGATTCCAGGTGTGATGAAAAAAGGGGTTTTGGTTATCGATATTCCTCAAACAGCCGCAGCGATCGGCGATGTCGATTGGCCGAAACTCGGTGAGATCTTACTGGCGCCAGTTTCTGATTAATGAGAACTATTGTTAACAATAGTCGGCTTTGTCGAGGTGGAATATCGTAAAGCACTCCAATCCAGCATTTGGATTATCTTTTAGCCATTGCTTGCATTGTGATAATAGATTTTCCAGTTCGCCTTGCTCGTGAGCTATTGTTGCAACGTTCTTTTGACCTTTAGATAAATCCAATAATTTCTTGGTTAAATCAGGCGTGGCATTCTCACCGGACCATTTCATTTCTTGAATTAATGGGTCTTCCCATTTTGGCTGCAGTTTAATCGCTCTTTCGGCTAACATCGGACAGGCTTCCAAACATTGTACCATTTGCTTTGCTCTCAAGATAACACTTGTATTTTGGAGAAATAGCCACTCAGCATGATTTTTTATATCGCCATGAATCAATTGAATTTTAAAACCAATATTCAGCGTTCTTATATCCCTACTAATCGGCTTCAATCTTTCTGGATTTTTTATTAAATCATCGATCCAAAGTTTGTATCTGCCAAAATCCCACGGACTTGCTTGAGGCATTGGCCATTCGGGCGCAATGAATCCTTGATGAAATGTCGAATCGAACTTTCTTTCCCACCATTCATCCTTATCTGGCAAACTATCATTTCTTCTTGGCATCCTTTTTCTCATCAATTTCAATTCCTTTGCCGACATCCTTCTCTCCATGGTTAAGGTCGATAGAAAATCATCGACACCTTGTTGTTTCTTGGTATTATGTACTCTGAATACTTCAGCACTGATTCCGACCCTTTGGGTCATTTCGAGCGAAAGGATGGGCCATTCGGCTCTTCCAAGATGCTCGAGGCCAAACTCTCCATCTTCAAATTCAAACCAATGGGGAAAATGCTCCCTGGCTTTTTCATCTAGCAGGATTATTCCGCCATCTCTACAGGCATCTGCCATTGCGGCTGCGACTTTTTTGAAAGTTAAATCAGGCGTATTTTCACTAAACGGCGGTAACCAATCAACAAATAAAACATCGACTAGAGGCATCGATTGAAAGCCTTCGAGCGCGGTCATTTGTCTATGAACCAGCAGATTATCAAATTTCAAATCTGGATTCCTATATACTCTATCACCTTGAGTTGAATTCTGCATTCTCACAAAATACTCAGCACCTACCTCGTCACAATGATAGGGCCATTCATCAGGATAATGCGGGCCGACATCATCACAGACCAAGACGAAGTCTTCGCCATGTTCTATCATTACGTTCCAGGCTGCGCTATAATTTGAGCCTGCAGCAGGATGGGCAACTATTAGCGGTCTATCCTTTACTCTTGGAAGAGGGATTTCTATTATCAATTCATTATCTTTCCACATCATAATACCACCTCAGTGCTCTGAATGGGAGCAACCATGGTCACAACAATCAACTCTGATCGAATCTTCAACCTCATCGGGAGCGCCGTGACAATGGATGCAATACCATTTTCCTTCTCCAATCATTCTTTCTCTTCTTTCATTTTCTGTCTCCATCGCATCGAAGATATCGGCTAACATTTTCTTTTCGAGTACGGTAGGATTTTCCTTCGATAAGATGTGATTATAAGGATAATAATACATCATATCCTTTTCATCAAATTCCCATTCAGCAAAGTATTTGTAACCACCCCAACCATCTCTAAACTCCTTCCATTGGGTGAATTTTTTCCATTCATCGCTACAAAAAGCATTCATTGCTTCGAAGGTTGGTTGATATATCATATTTTGGGACACCGCGTATTGCTTGAAATCCTTGATGAATTCTTCGCCTACATCATCGAAAATATTTTGTGAAATATTATTCTGTTCTCTCTTCATATCATTCGTCCTCCATTACTACATGTTGGGTTATCCACCA
>CAUZVL010000190.1:0-3111 GCA_963583355.1 Candidatus Thalassarchaeaceae archaeon | reverse complement strand
AATCGAGCGATCAACATTTTGGGGCCGGATGGGCTAACCATCAGTTCCAAAAATAATCACCTTTGCAGAGTGAACTTTTGTTCCTCGGGCACAATAGCCATCGATTTGAGCCTAAGGCCCTTCAATGCGATTACCGGGGCGTCATCATCGCCAACAATCACTACGTCATGGACCGTTATCCCGCCCTCTTCAGATGAATGCTTTACGCTTCTCATTCGTAATTTTTCATCCTTTTCTGGCACTCTTAACATGGTTGACCATTCGATCCCAATCGGTAAACTGGAATAGCCATCGATTTCCATTGCAGCTAATCCTGCGTTTTGGAATCCTGCTTCAATCAGCATTGGTAATGATTCTAGCAGCACTTCCTCGCCCTCGCTTTCGCAAGCGAATTGGTCACATGCTGGCAATTGGTGTCGCATCAATGCAATACTATCGATTCCCAAGTTATCTGTGGAACCTACACCGCGTAGAACTCCACCGTGACTTTGGAATCTCGGTCCGTGGAAATAGCGCAAATAGATGAAACTAGGAGAATGAATTAAATCGCCATCGGCAGGAGTGCCGATGCTTGGAATCATCCCGACTTCGTTTTGTAAAAACGGACAAATATCATCGCAGCTTGAAACCAGACGCACCTTTGCACTATGATGTAATCTCGGTTGACCAAATACTTCGCCTTTGGAATTAACCAAATCTGATACCAATCTGCATTCGACCCAAACCAAATCGCCTTCTGATTTGGCTAGGCTCGCTTCTACTCGCACGGTCATCGATTGTTTCATAATCTTGACTGGCAAGCCAAAAATCACATCTTCAAATCCGGCCAAACAATGTCCTGGAAGCAATAACATCGAGTTTTCAGCAAACATTTCTAGCGCCATGACCCCGGGGTGATAAGGCACACCTTCGATCGAATGGTCGGCCAAAAATGGATGGTCTACTATCGAGAGAGTACATTGTGAGATCAAAGATTTACCTTCTTCTAAATTAACCAATTTGTCGATTAATGGAAATCTGCGCGGATCTGCAATCGAAAGCGCCATCTCTGCTGGAAGCATCAAAGGTGCATCTCTAAAGGCATCAAACCGGTCCATCAAACCGAGAGAACCGCAGCCTAAAACCCGGCGTTTTCCGCCTGCTAACGCCTCACCCACAAATATTTCAACCCCGTCTTCAACCGCTAAAGTATCGATTCCTGCAGCCTCAAATACCGCTTCAATCGACCCACGGGTCGCCATTCCTACATCTCGCCAGCCGGTCCATCCGATGGCGACTGCACGACAATTTCCGCTGGCGGTCAAACGAGCCATTTCAGCATCTAAAATTGAGTTCGCCGCAGCATAATCGGTTTGGCCACCATTGCCAAATCGACCGGCTACGCTGGTGAATGCACAAGCGAAACGCAAATCCTCACCGGCTGTAGAAACAAGTGCTTTCCAACCGTCAACTTTTACTCTGACTACCATATCAAAGGTGTTCCAAGATTTATCTCCGACCAATTTGGAGTCTTCCAATCCAGCACCGTGGACAATTCCTGTCACTTTTCTACCATTGACAGCCGAAGATATGCCATCGGCATCACAAACATCAACGCTGTGATATTCGGCATTATTTCCACTTGCACTAATTGCCGCGATCGTCGAGTAAATATCTTGACTACGAGTAAATTTGGCCCAAGAACTATTCCACTCGACCATCGTAACTTTACCCGATTCAGATTTGGTTATCAAACGCTCTCGAAGAGCGTTTTTCTCATCGTTTAATTGGGCTTGATTCCAATCGTGCCAGTTAGCGGTTTGCTCGATGAGGTTTGAACGGCCAAGTAGAATAAAGGTTGCACCGGCATCTTTAGAATGATTTGCAACCGCAATAATTGAAGCGGCCGTGACCCCAGAACCACCGCCACTTACCAGCCAAAGATCATCAGTTTGGAGAGGAGTTTTCTCCTCTACCAAATCTTCAGCAAAACAAACTAGAGTCCAACGACTCGAGTCTCGATCTATTCCAATCTCGACTTCTCCCCCAACTGAAAAGAGTTCATCATCGATTATTTGAGCGGCCATATCGGTATCGATTATAATCTCAGGATGGAGGTCAAGAGCACGGCAGCGGATGTGTTCCCGCTCAAATGAATAGGATTTTGTCACCCCACTAGCCCCGCATTGGAGCGAATTGAATTTGGAACCACGATTACCATGGCGTCCATCCAATGCGGTCACGCTTGCTACCAAGCCACAAGATAGCGCTGCTAATTTTTGATCCAGTCCCTTGAGCAGTCCAAACCAACAATGGGAAGACATCGTAACTTGCTTTGAGACTCCAGCTTCCCAAGATGCACCGGCTAAGGAGAGCGGCGCCAAGTGAATAATACCAGCCGGATTTTTCAATCTAGAACAAATTTCTGCGATTTGCTCAGGACTATTCGGGTCAGCCCTAAAGGTATGCCCTGACAATTCGTCCTGCTCGGTTACAGATTTTGCACCGAATTCAAAACCGATTTTAGCGACTGGAATTCCCCTTTCCTTCAATCTTGATGCAAGTGCGTCAGCAATTCCCCAGCTATCTTGAGTGATAACGATTTCACCAGAAATTGGCAAACTTTCCAAGACTGCTTCACACGGTTCTACCTCAACTTGCCAGCGTCGAGTATTCTTGTTTTTAATTTCCTTTTGAACTACTTCTACGGCCTGTTCTTCCAATTTATCCTCAGTGGTTTCCCCGGTCGTCTTACCGGTCATTTTACCGATATAGGCTACGAAATGATTGAGGGTAGGATGATCGCCAAGGACGAAATCGTCATCGACTGGTAAAGAGAATAAATCCCTGATGTCGCCCATGATTTCGGCTTGTTTGACCGTATCGATACCCAATTCTCCTTCTAGGTCTTGGTCCATCTCGATAAAGTCCGCAGGATAGCCAGTATGCTTGACGACAACCTCAATTAATTGTGGAGTTATCGATAAATTCTCTTCAAGAACCGGTGTAGATGCTTTACCGGTCATTTTACCGATATATGCTACGAAGTGATTGAGGGTAGGATGATCGCCAAGGACGAAATCGTCATCGACTGGTAAAGAGAATATATCTCTGATATCACCCATGATTTCG
>CAUZVL010000189.1:0-3128 GCA_963583355.1 Candidatus Thalassarchaeaceae archaeon | reverse complement strand
CATAGTCTACCAAGGAGATACCGAGGTTTGCTAAACTTGAAAGTAGCATCAATAAGACCATTCCTTGAGCCAGAGTTTTAGCCTTGGCGCCATGGTGGCCGAGTTTGTTCGTATTCAACTTGTGTTGTGTCATCACTTTTGGATAAATCATCTCCATTATAAATCAATCACCTAAAACCGGTTTTTAACCAAGTTGTTTAAGGTAATATCTCAGGTGCGGCAGGCTGAGCAAATTCTCGCAGATTGTGGACGATTTCTGTTAGGATCCATTCGGCTTCTAATTCGTCCATCTTGCAAGAGATTCGTTGGTTTCCAAACATGAAGACCAAACCCTCGTCGGTGCTATCGAGGTCTTTGAAATCAGCCATCAAAAAACTCCGAGAAGGCAGTTTGATGAACCAAAGTAAATGAGGCCCTAAATGTATCATTCTTTCATCGAAATGTACATCGTGACGCGATTCTAAAATCGAATACTTTACCGCAGCAAAATACCAAGCGCCAAAGACGAGGCCAAATGGTAAAAACAATGATGCAACAGTCATCCAGTCGGAACTTTGTATACCGATTTGTTGAACGAATGGGATGCCGGCAGCAAGAGATAAAATCAAACTGGTAATACATATTATAGTTAATTTTAAATCGGGTTTGGATGGGAGTCTAAATTGAACGATTCGGCCAACTTTTGAGAATCGAACAAATGTGGTGATATCGTCCATTTTATACGGCCACCGGTCGGGGAATAACCTCAATTGGTCAAGGATATTCAATCCGTGTTCGTCAGATTCAACCACTCTGCCTGTATGCTCTTGTAACTGTATCCCAATCGCTGCTGCAAGTGCTTCAGCACATTCGAGAACGACCTTTTCTTTAACGGCGCGGATTATTTCATGGGCTTGACCATTCATCCACATTGAAATACTGAATCCTTCCCCTTCAGAACTTGTTGAAATCTTCGCCAAATGAACAACAGGCCAATGACCCCTATTGTCATCTCTTTCGATACTAAGCCCGGTTGGCCCGCCAATTATCTTCAATCCGTCTGCCTCGATAATGACCTCTTCTTGGCCATAGGTCAGGATGGGGGAAACAGGTTCGGTGTGCAATTTAATTACCTCAATCATTGTTCGATAAATCGAGTCTTTTCTCAAGTTGAAACAGTTCGACGTTGAGTTCAACTTTTAATTCCTCTTCGATTTCATCGTTTTCAAGTTCAAGATTTATCGCTTCGATTCTCTCACGGCATTCTGCACGTTCGACTTCACTTTGTGCAGCCCGGGCTTTTTCATCGACTCTAGCCTTGGCGACTCGGCGTTTCTTTGCAGTTGCTTCACGACCTTCAGCGGCCTCCTCTTGGTCGTATTTGATCTGCATATGTGGGTAAGGAATCGAGATCTCTTCCTCATCGAAGCGTTTGAGAATTTGACTTAGGATTTGGTCTCTAGCAATCCATTCATCAGCATAGTCTTCAACCCAACTATTTATCCTAAACGAAAGGGCTGAATCGAGCATATGAGTAAAGAGAATCACCGGGGCTGGTTCGGACAGGATATGTTCATTTTCATCGAGTATTTCACGTAAAACCGATTTCACATGCGAAGGATTTTCGCTATAATCAACCGTAATATCCAGTTTTAAATTCACTCTTCTTGGTGAGTTATCCGGTCCACCTTTTGCATAATTTGTAACAATAGTATTTGCAATCGTTCTGTTCGGAACAATTACCAAAGTCTCGGCGAAAGTTCTGATTTTAGTTGAGAGAAAACCGATTTCAGCCACAGTTCCTATAATTGTATCGACTTGGATTTTATCGCCGACCTCGTAAGGTTTATCGACCATCAATTGAACCGAAATCAGGAAATTGGAAGCAGAATCTTGGACCGCCATACCGATGACCAAAGAGAATATGGTAAGAGAGGCGAGAGCAGCGGTAATATCGACATTGAGGTGAGCCAGAATTAGTAAAATAGCCGAACCCCAAATAATAACTTTGAAAAAACTAATGATAACGCCTGTTGCACCAGAGATTTCTAATTCGGTTCTCTCGTCGATTGAACCGAGAGTAGCAGGCAAGAATGCTGAAACCGATTTTGAGAGGAATCTACCAGTCAATAACATGATGACAAGGACAGCTAATGTTGCGAAGGTGGTTGCGATTATTGAATTCTCATCCATAGACCAAACTATTGAAAAATATACGCCGGTTAGGAAAACTGCGTAATTTAGAACCGGTGTGATAAGCATCATCAATTCGTCGTCCCATTCGACGTCTGTTTTTTTAACAAACATCTTTGCAGGAGTCCAAATAATAAATCGGATAGATAAGGCTAATAATGCTGATAAACAGATACCAGCAATCATTTGTTGCCAAGTGTCCAAGCCTTTCAGCACTTCGACCACAGACTCAAGCACAACCCACATAGTCTGATGGGGGGGTTTAGTTCTCATCAAACCTTCGCTAATCTTCAGCCCATTCTGTTACCGGAATTTCGTGGGCATCTTTACCTTTTAAGGCAACCCGGGCAAAGTTCAGAATTAGTATCAATCCAATCACATACATTGCGATTGTAGCATAATCTATCCAGTGGTCGAAATTGGTCCAATACGTCATTGGGTCTTGGTTGGTCACGACCTTTGATTTGAGGGCTGCAGCATCTTCGTCGCCGATTTCACCACTAGTTTTGATCATGAATACCGGTTGCATATCATCCATAATTGGAGGGGTTTGTTGTTGGGTCCTCGGTCTTGTGTCAATGTAAAACATCGAAGTTGATTCACCAGCGATTATTGCACCACTTACCTTTTCCACTTTGATTAATACCTCACTACCAAAATAAATTGGTAGTGCTCCAGGAGTTGCGTCTAACAATGAATCAGTATTGAGTAATTTTGCTTGAATTGGTCTTGACAATACCGCCATACTTGCAGTACATTCATTTACAGGAATTCCTTTTAACACACTTTCACCCTCGCATTTAAGGCCGACTACACCATAACCAGATAGGTCGATTTTATCGCCGTCTCCAGTGATGAAACCACCGGCTGCTCCGGCTCCACTTTCAGGTGTGATCAAACCAAAAGTCGCATTTTCCTTAACATCGTCTCGCCAAGATAACTGGTCGTTACCATCC
>CAUZVL010000188.1:0-3135 GCA_963583355.1 Candidatus Thalassarchaeaceae archaeon | reverse complement strand
CATTCCGCCGCCGATTCTGGATCCAGCATCACCGCGCACGATTAGCAATCCTCCGCTCATAGCTGCGCCTGCGTCATGACTGACTCCATCGAGAACAGTAATTCGACCACTCCTCATGCTATAGCCAACATTGGCGCCAGCTTCACGCTCACAAGTGATGATATTGCCATCATTTGCCGCCCCTAAAAACGAATCACATGTTCCTTGGTGAGTAAAAGTCCCGCCTTGGCCAAATGCTGCGGTAAAAGGTCCTAGATAACCAAGCGATCTAATTCTTGAACCCTTGGGCAGTACCGGACATAAACCTAGCTCGCCTTGTTTAGGCACCGCCTCGCCACTTGTTGTCCAACCGATTCGTAATACTATATTGCGTTCAATCGCTTTTTCGAGCTGGGCCGGAAGCCTAGAATTGATGCTCATCGAGCGAATTACCACTTCGTCATCGGCTGGCATCAAACCGCGGGAGATGTCCCCTCTCATCAATAGTTTGCCTGTTACCAATGGTGAAATGCCTAGGTAAGGTTCATGTGAGTGGCGCGAAAGCCCGTTAAACGGGGAGAGCACTTTGACCATCAAGGTAGCCATCAATGGATACGGAACCATCGGAAAACGTGTCGCTGACGCAGTCGCTTGCCAAAGCGACATGGAAATTATTGGAGTAACCAAAACCAGGCCGTCTTTCGGCTGTGATTTAGCGGTTCGAAAAGGCTATCCTCTATACTGTACTTTCGATGATGCTGACCGAATCGCAGCATTCGCCCCAGCAGGATATGAATGCCGCGGTGGAATCTCACAGTTATTGGCGATCGCAGATGTTGTCGTCGATTGCTCTCCGGGTAAAATGGGTGCGGATAATAAGGCCAAATATCAGGATGCAGGAGTCAAGTGGATTTTCCAAGGTGGAGAAAAGCACGCAATGACAGAATTATCCTATACTTCTTGTGCTAATCACCAATCTAATCTCAATGCCGAAGGAACCAGAGTAGTATCTTGTAATACGACTGGTCTTGCGCGTACTTTGGTGCCAATTTACGAGCATTGTGGCTCACTCAAAGTTGAGTGTACGATGATAAGGCGAGCAGCGGACCCTGGAGATTCCTCCAAAGGACCGATAAATGCGATAAAACCAGTCCTCAAAGTTCCCAGCCACCACGGTCCGGATTTAATGACGGTTAAACCAGAAATTGAGATTAATTCATTGGCGGTTGCCGTACCTACTACCATCATGCATGTACACTCTATTGTCGCAACCTTGCCAGAGGGCCATGGGATGACTACTAAATCAGTGCTAGATCTTTGGTCAAACCGGCCACGTATCGTCATCATGAATGGTGCAGAAACCGGAATTACCACTACTGCAGAAGTGATGGAGTTCGCCCGTGATATGGGGCGGACTTGGGGGGATTTGCATGAGATTTTTATCTGGGATGACGGGGTAAAACTAGAAGGAAATAATCTCTACTATTTCCAAGCGATTCACCAAGAATCGGATGTAATTCCTGAAAATGTCGATGCGATTAGAGCTTTGATGGGAACCGAATCCGACTGGCAAGCATCGGTTGCAAAAACCGACGCCGCAATCGCTGCGTTATTTGAATAAATGATTCTTGAACAAGGGAGCCCTATAGGGCTCATCCAAGGCTCTCCTTCAAGTACGAAATCGAATTCGCAAACATTATGAAGGTTGGTTTGAAAGCGATTCTTGTTCTAATAGTCATGCTATTAGCGCCATATTCAAGCATTCATACTTTTCAGTTTGAAGGCGAGGATGAATCCTTGGCAATTGCTGCCTCTTACTGGCATTCTATCGAACCGACCTCGATTTTGCAAACTGGATTAAAGTCCCTAGATGGTAGGGTTATTCTTGCGGCTGGGCCTTTCGATCCTCTTAGCGATGACGCACCTATATCAGCGATACCTGATGATAATGATTACCGGAAAACCGGAATGGCGATAGTACAACTCAACCACCACACAGGACAAGCACTCGACGATTTGACAGATCGATATGATCTCTTCGTTCTCGATCATATGGGAGGCTCAGCTTGGTTGGTCAGACTTAGTTCACCTTCTGATTTGAGCCAAATCCAAAGCGATGATTCGGTACGATGGGCAGGAGTGATGCAGCCGGGTTGGCGTCTTTCTCCACAATTGGTCAGCAACGATTATGATTTTATAGCGGCTATTCCGGCAGCGGATTTGATCCCAGAAGCGCTCGAAGGATTAGCCCATGATTTGGTAAAAATGGGTGCCGATGAGGCCTGGTGCGGTCTTCACCTTTGTGAGATCCGCGGCGATGTCGACCTTGCTCTATTGGCTAGAGATGGCCGAATTATTTGGTCTGAGCCCACTTTTGAACTTCGCTTGTCAAATGCGGTAGCCGGCGCAGTAGTTGGAATTCCTGAAGTCGTAGCAAACGCTCCGTTTATCTTGGATGGTTCGGGGGAAATAATCTCATTTACTGATACTGGAATCGATCGTGACCACCCAGATATTGACGGTCGAGTAATTGCAGTGTACACTCAATTTGGATTGGATCAGAGTTCTGCCGATTCCAATGGTGGCCATGGCACCCATGTCGCCTTGACCATTGCTGGAAATGGCAGCGGAGATTCTAGTGCGACCGGAATAGCGCCTGAGGCCCATTTGATCGCCTACGCTCTAGAGCACGATCCAACCGGGGTATTCGGTCGGCTCGGCTCGATTTACGATATGTTAAGACATGCTGAACAAGAAGGCTCCCGTGTATCGGTTAACGCTTGGGGATTGAATGGTAACCAAGGCCAATATACAGCAGATTCTCGTTCTATCGATGTATTTGTTCGAGACAACCCAGTAATGTTACCGATATTTTCTGCCGGTGATGATCTCGGTCAAAACTCTTCGATGGTAATGGCACCCTCTACCGCAAAGAACGCATTGTCGGTCGGTGCTTCGACCACATCTCCATCGGGATCGGTCGCTAACTTTTCGGCCCAAGGTCCAGCATTGGACGGTCGAGTAAAACCAGATATTGTCGCTCCAGGAGTCGAACTTTGTTCGGGTAAAGCCGAGGAAGCGTTGGCTCCAGCTGGTTGGTCATGTGGTTCAGGCACCCATGCTAATGGGAAGGACATGTACATGACTTTGAGCGGT
>CAUZVL010000187.1:0-3155 GCA_963583355.1 Candidatus Thalassarchaeaceae archaeon | reverse complement strand
TGTCTGAATGCTTACAGTTTCTGCCCTCGGGTGAAGTAATGTTGGTATGCTAGAGATGAAAGCAGCATGCTCCGCTCTGATCGAGATAGAATCCAAATCTGGTTCATCCCAATTGGTCATATCCATCACTGACATATTGATGCGATATTGAATAAAATCAGCATAATCGTTAGGTTCGAGATCTGTAATTCCTACTGGAAATGTCGTGTTTATTGTTCCATCACTACCGATCCATTCATTTCCTGCTAATGATATTGCATCAGAATGTGCTCTGTATTGGAAACTTAATTCCCCACCTGGTGTATTGTTTCCTAGCAACTCGATTTGAACAGGTGTCGCTCTGGCATTTACATTAGGCCGTAAATCAATAATCGGAGATGTTATCCAACCAGAATGCAAATCGAGGCCATCTTGATATTCAGTTTCGGCAGAAAACATCTGTCCCCATGAACTATAGGGATAAGTCGACATGTCTCCTGATGCCCAAACTATACTTCCATTTATTTCTTCAACTTCTAGATCAAAGTGCCCAGGGGCCAAGATGTCAATACCTGATGACCAAGTATCCTCAATTGGGTTCCAATGGTAAACTGATTTCTTAGTGCCACCATTGAATCCACCGACTAATACAATTTCATCATTGAGTACAGTGCCACCCCAACCGAACATTCCTTGAGGAAGAGATGAGAGATTTGTCCAAGTATCCGAGCCAGGATCATATCTTTCTACGTAGTCCAGTGCTTGGCGATTCCATGTTTGTGTCCCTTGGAATCCACCCATCGCATACAATTGTCCATGAAAATTAATCATTTCAAAAGATGCACGTGGTTGATTCATATCCGCCATTCGCATCCACTGATCATTAGCAGTATCATATCTGTATGTTCGATTTGTCGCATCATTTGCAGCATTACTACGAACACCGCCGGCATAATACAGATATCCGTTATGCTCCGCCATTGCACCCAGTCCCCTCTCATTACCAGTTGGCATTGCTGAACCGTTAAACCAGGTGTCATTTGCAATATTGTAGATTTGTACCCTACCTGTCGGAAATTCTGCAGGGTTGGAGTTTCTTAACCAATCCCCTACTACGTATATTTGGTCTCCAACAATTTCAGATTCACAGTATTGTTGGGCAAATGGCATGTTTGTCTCTGCAGGGAGCCATGTTTTATTTTGATTATCAAATACTTCTATCATATCGGATGGCAATTCATCCCCGCTCTGAGTCGGGTTTGGATCGGCCCTGCCACCCATTAGCCAAACTTCATTTGATGCTTCAATTGCAACGGAACATGCGCCTGATTTTACTCCAACTAGTCCTTGCATAACTGTAGTCCACTGAATGTGGGGCCGGCTAATGTGAGATTCTCCATCTTGAGTTGTGTATACTCCATCTTCATAAAATCCAGTCTGGTTGAAGAGTTTATCTTCATTGTATGATTGCGATGTCTTGTTGTCAAATAAGTCCTGACTGGTTGTCATCCACGGCTGTAAAAGAAATAAGGTGACGATAATAGCCGCCCAAAGCCCTCTACGCATACACACTCGTGTGTGCATTAAGGGTTTGATAATTGCGTACGATGGTCACATCAAAAAGAGGAGGGTTCATGTCCTAAGGGGTTATGCCCGGTTCGAGATGTCAAGAGAATACATTGCGCGCGACCCCCGGACAGGCCGTCCTATCAATGTAGGAGGAGGCCAACGCAGAGGTAAGCGTAGCGATATCGAAGAGGGCCCCTGGATGGCAATTCCGCAACAAGCAGTCATTCCGTTGGCAACTGGTGAAATTGAGACATACAGGGTTGGTTGGAAAGAAAAAGACTACCAAATGACTCGCTTGGATGGAATCAAGGCATTGTCAATACTTTCTGGTGTACTGGCTCATCAAGGTCACTCCATACTTCTTGATAGTTTGATGCATTCTGAGATTGAAGTAAGGATTGCTGGACTTTCCGCACTCCCTTCGGTTGCAGAAACTTGTCCCGATGAGTTGTTTGACCATCTCTCTGTTTTGCTTGATGATAATGATGCATCGGTTCGACTGGCAGCCAGCGATTGTCTAAAGCGAGTGGTACCTATTTTTCCATCAGCGACCGAAAGCACTCTTTCATTCGAATTACGCCATGAAAAGCGAACTAGGAGAGACGCTGCTTTTTCGGGACTAGGCGGTTTGTGTCAAACCTGGCCCGATGTGGCATGCGATCACATTGACGAATTGTTACAAGAGGATTCCTTGGAATTACGCAGGAATGCTGCTGGACTGTTACGCAAAGTCTTAGGAAAAGGTGGAGCAGCGGCTTGGGATCTGATTGGCTGGGCTCTTGATGATGTTGATGTGGAAACACGCAGACAAGCTTCAAAGTGCCTTGTTCCTCTGGCACATAAGGAGCAACGTATTGCAACAATACTTGCCGAAAGAGCAATTCTTGATTCCGATTCGAAGGTCATGCTTTCGGCAATACGCTGTATTGAAGTTCTAGATACAGATAATGGCCGTGCTAAAGATTTGGTTCTTGCTGGTTGCTCACACAAGAATGTAAGTGTGAGATTGGCTTGTGTAAAGATTCTACCTAGATTGATGGGTGATGACATACTTCGCAATCATTGCAATGCATTATTGCGTGAAGAAACTGATGCAAATATCATCGCGGAACTCAAACAAATGTCATTCGATGCTCAAGTTGAAGGTACTGAAGCACAAAAGAACGCCTACTTGGCTCCTACACCAAAGGTCCCACAGATTGATCGTGAAATAGCAGAATCTCAAGGCCAAATCGTGGGATTGGAAGCCCTTCCGCCTCCGGATACCGAAGATGACAAGCCGCGGCATGGTTAATAGGTGCGTGTCGGTCGGCGAATCGCTCAAGGAGTTGTACTCATGACTGAGGAACCATTCAATGATAAAGTGAAGCAGTTTAATGACATGTGGGACGGAGTCACACCTAAGGGTGTAAACCGTACCAAGTCTCTGAAGTTTAGACAGTATATTCTAGAGCATGTTCGCCAGATGAAGAAACCTCTTAACCGCGAAAACGCACTCAAGTATTGGGTGGGTATTCTCAAGGCTGAGGCAAAGGATAGCGAAAGCTTCTGATCTAACAAGCGGTCACTCCCCGTCCGGTGGCCCAATTTGGGAATGGATGGACTGA
>CAUZVL010000186.1:0-3173 GCA_963583355.1 Candidatus Thalassarchaeaceae archaeon | reverse complement strand
CAATCTCCATTTTCAACCGCTCGAGTCGAGCGGTCTTCTGGGTACCAGTTCCATTCATTAATCCGAGTGGTAAAGCCCTCGGTATATGGTAAATCGAGGGGCTCGCCTTGGGGTCCCGAAGGGAATCGAGGTCATTCCCACTCGATTGTTCCAGGTGGTTTATGAGTGATATCGTAAACGACTCGATTTACTGCGCCTTTTACGGTATTGGTGATCCTGGTGCTGATCTTTGAAAGAATATCGTAGGGGATTTGAGAATATTTGGCCGACATTCCATCCATAGATTGAACTGCACGAACCACGATAGTCTCGCCATATGCTCGAACATCTCCATGCACACCTACCGACCTAACCGGTAATAGAGCTGCAAAGTATTGCCATGGAATTTCCATCTTTCCGGCTTCTGCAGCCGCTTCAAATTCCTCTTCAACTATTGCACAAGCTTCTCTGACAACTTCGACCCGCTCAGAAGTTAATGGGCCAAGACATCGAACCGCTAAGCCAGGTCCGGGGAATGGTTGGCGCTCAGCGACATTGATTTTCATTGCACGGGCTAGTTCACGAACCTCGTCTTTGTAGAGATCACGTAGAGGCTCTACCACTTCTAAGGTCATATCTTCAGGCAGGCCACCGACATTGTGGTGGCTCTTGATGGTATCACGAACACCGCCGCCAGATTCGATCCAATCTGGAGCAATCGTTCCTTGGACGAGGAAATGAGCACCGACTTTTTCTTGTTCGTCCTCAAAGACTCGGATAAATAATTCCCCAATGATCTTGCGCTTTGCCTCAGGTTCTGTTACATCTTTCAATGCCTCAAGAAAACGGTCTGCAGCAAAAACTGTGGTCAGATTAAGACCATGGTGAGCCAGAAGTTTTTGGATTTGTTCGGTTTCGTTTTTGCGCATCAACCCGGTATCGACGTAAACACAATGTAATTTATCGCCTACCGCTTGGTTAGCGATGACTGCTGCAACCGTAGAATCGACACCACCGCTACAAGCGATTATTGCTCTCTCGGTAATGGTTTCTTTGAGATGAGCGATGCTTTCAGCAATGAATTCCGCTGTATCAAACATCAGTAATCCCTACCGTTAACATCTGCATCCATCCTCTTGACACGTTCGATTTGGTCGAGTTTATCTTGAACCAATACAGCCGCGTATGTCTCGTTATTTAAGGCTAGAATTTGAGTTGCCAGATGTGCAGCATTATCGCCACGGTCAACACCGACGGTTGCAGCCGGTACGCCTGGCGGAAGTTGAACTATTGACAGCAAGCTATCGAATGGAACTTTTCCACCGATTGGAACCCCGATTACCGGCTTGGTGGTCAAAGCGGCGACCGCACCAGGGAGTGCTGCTGCTAATCCAGCCATTGCTATGAAGACGGTACAACCATCTTCTTCGGCTTGTTTGACAATCTCTTCAACGAAAACAGGAGAGCGATGAGCGCTAGCAACTCTTAATTGGTAGGTAACACCAAATTTGTCAAGTATTTTAGTACACTTTTCAGCAACTGGCATGTCGGAGGCCGACCCGAGCAGGATTGTGATGTCCATGATGTTCGGCCATAGCCGGTAGTTCATCAAGATGCCGCGCCATGTGACTTTGATTTATTATTCGGATTCATCGATATTTGCTAAGGAAATCTTGGGATCAACTCGATTCCACCCCACTGAATTTGAAGGAACTTGCCATGCCCATTCACCTGGAGCAAGCAGATGTCCACCGGAAATAATTGTGATTTTCTTATCATTAACTTTTGCTCTAAAAGCATGAATGAAAGCCGGAATAATCCAGGCTTGAGTATCTTGCAAATTCCAAATGCCCGCGGGCCATTCTCTAAACCGGTTCATAACCGATTTGATTCGCTTTGCTTGATCGTTGAGCAAATTACGGGCCCGTGCATCTAATTCAGGAGTTATTCGCGAATTATTGATATGAGCTTCCAAAATCACATGAGCGAGAGAAACCCTACCTTGACGGGCTGCTGCCCCTGCAGCCCGGGCAAGCCTTGCGCCTCGTAGCGAACCATCGAGACGAAGTATTTGGTCGAGTTTTCTTCTCTGGGTCGAATCTAGATTATACGAATCTAAATCTAACTTGCCGAACCATTGGAATGGAGCGACCCAGCGGTATTCGGTAGCAGGCTGGAGGTATCGCAAAGCGACACCCCGAATGTCTAGCGGATATTCTTGCATAACCTAATCGGTATTTCATCAACCGCAAAAAGACTAACGGTGAGGTCAAAGTGAAAAGTGAACCTGAACCGGGCACTCTAACAGTATTTTATCACCATCTCTGACCCCTTTGAGAATTACACCATCAATTCGCATCAATGGACGCGCAGCCCAGCGTTTTTGAAAATAGACCGCGCCGTTAATATGCGGTAGTGGAATGTTCGGGTCCCACTCGCATCTCCACATTGACCCAGAATGAAGGCTCAAAGTGGCCGCAGCCCGGTAATTGACGGTCCAGACAATAATAGCGATGCTGATTTGGGCGAGAGCTGGTGGTTGAAAGAAGAGGATAAAAGCACAGAATGGTGACACATTAAGAACCATCATATCAATCAATCCCGGTACTTTTTGTGAACCGATATAGACCGCACCGCACGAGATCATTATTCCCAGTGCGAGTAATGAGGTCGCGAGCAAACCGGGATTGTTGATAAATCTGAGCGCACCTGCGACTAGTGGCAGTAAGGACCAAGCCATTGGAAAGAGCATTTTCGTCCCAGGGCCTTCAGACTCGACCTCATACCAGTCCATATAATTGGGCTGAAACCCATTTGTTCAAATCAGTTTCTATTTTCGGCCGCGAGTAAATCTCTATCCCTGTTGTGGTTAGTATCATGATAGATTCAATTAATCTTACTAGATACTTGTTTAACACAATTCTAACCCATACCCGGGCAGTTACCCCTCTACAGAGAAATTAATCCTCAAAAGGATGAGATAAACAAAGGTTTCGAGCCGCATAAACCTCGTCGACTCTTCGCACAGGTGTAGTTATTGGCGCGTTGACGAGAACTTCTGGATCTTCGTTCAAAATGTCGACAAAACACTCTGCAAAATCATCTAAAACCTCTTTGGATTCAGTTTCGGTCGGTTCGATCATCATACATTCGGGGACGATTAAGGGGAAATAAACCGTCGGAGCCATATAACC
>CAUZVL010000185.1:0-3180 GCA_963583355.1 Candidatus Thalassarchaeaceae archaeon | reverse complement strand
TTACTTGACCACGCCAAATCGGAGTAAATGTTGACCAATGCATTAAACCCATTATGAAAATCGAAGAGATTACTGCTAAAGCGCCACTCCAGCGGGCGCTATTGTCCAATTTCCCAACCGGAACTTCGCCGCCAAAAACCATTCCGTGCAAACCATAGCCCATTAGGATGGTCGGCCCGAGGATGGCGAGTAAGAGGTGTCCAGCCGCACTCGAATCGGAATCTGGAACGGTCCAGGGTGATGCCATCACCAAAACCAATCCAATTATGCCAAGGATTTTACCACCTTTTTCGGCACGGCTAGAAACGACTAACCAAAACCCAATTGGCACCAAGATTAATGGTATCCAGAACCAAATCGCAGCCTCTAGCATCGCTTGCATGGCGTCTTAGCGGAACAAAATGATTTATGAAGTTGACCGCTCCATCGAGGCGCAGTATGCCGATTCACCAAGTAAAGGTCTTTCGACACCACTAAATAGAGGGCCCAAGTGGGCCGATTGCTCAAGGTGAGACCATGGTTAAGATGCCCCGTCAAGTCAAGCGATACAGTCCAAGTGCTGGAAAACATACCATGCACGTAATCGAGCGTGTAAAGAAGCGACGCGCAAGCGAACTAAAGTGGGGACAGCGCCGTTTCCGCCGAGTCATGGCTGGATACCGCGGTTTCCCGCGTCCAAAGCCTGATGGCCGAGAAAAGCCAACCAAGAGAGTAAACATTCTATTCCGCTGCACCGAAACCGGCAAGGCTCATTACGCTCCTTGTCAACGGGCAAAGAAATTTGAATTAATAGATAATTGAGGTGACAAAATGGCAAGTAATTTCATAAAAATATCCTGTCGAGACTGCTCTAATGAGAGTATTGTCTTCTCCCGTGCTACCACAGTAATCTCCTGCGGAGTCTGTGGCGCTACCCTAACCAATCCGGCTGGCGGAAAGGCTCAGTTGGTTGGCGCTAATGTCGTTGAGACCCTTGAGTGATTCGGTGGTGAGTTCCTCCGATGGCAAAAAATCTCCTCGAAGGCGGACCATCCGAAGGCGAACTCGTTGTTTGTACCGTTAAGGAAGTCAAGCTAAACGGCGCATATACTACTCTAGATGAGTTTGATAACATCGACGGTTTCATCTTTATCGGTGAAATCGCAAGTGGCTGGGTCAAAAATATCAGAGGATTCGTCCGTGAAGGCCAGCGCTTGATCTGTAAGGTCATGCGAGCTCGCCGTGATGGCCGCTCACTCGAACTTTCTCTAAAATCAGTAAGCGATGAACGCCGCCGTGACCGCCTCGCTCTTTGGAAGAACGAGGAAAGAGCAAAGCAATTGATCAAGGTCTTGGCCGAAAAGGTCGGGTGGTCCGATGAAGAATGCAAGGATATCCAAGAGGAATTAGCCGAAACTTTCGTCACACTATACGGTGCATTTGAAGAAGCAGCAACAAATCCGGAATCGATTACCGAAGTTGGGTTTGAAGGCGATTGGATTAAAGAATTAATCAAATTAGCCATTGAAAATATCATCCCGGATTTTGTTGAAATCCGTGGTAAATTCATTCTAGAAACCGATGACCCCAAAGGAATCGAAATCATCCGAGCGGCGCTCCTAGCAGCAGAGGACTTCTCGGATGAAGAAGCCGAGGTCGATATCACCTGTCATTACGATGGCGCACCGTCTTACCGAATCGAATTGAAAGCACCCGATTTCAAATCGGGTGAAGCCGCATGGCAAAATGCGACCAAGGCCTGCATCGATACTGTACTTGCAAGCGGCGGATCCGCTGAAGCAGAGAGGGAGTGAAATGGCTCGCCAATCGATGCAAAAGTGCCGAGACTGCGGCGCACATTCTCTTCATACCACTTGCCCGAAGTGCGGTGGAAACGCTTTTGCTGCAGCACCGATGAAATGGTCGCCTGAAGATACACGAGCGGACTTACGTCGTAAGTTAGAGAACGTTGAGCAAAAGGGTTGGTCAGATAGTTTACCAGACCTTTCGAGCGAAGAAGAAGAGTGATTAAATCGCCTTCAGCCAAGCATTTCTCAACCGAATGATTATACCGCGTCGCGAGACGCTGTAGGTTTCATGGGTGTACTCATCGACTGGATTTCGCAGCCCGAAACCGCTGGTAGCCAATTATTGGTCGCTATGCCAGGGGTTGGAGATGTTGGAAAATTAGCCATTGATGCGGTCAATGGCGAACTGGATGCAGAACCGATAGCGAGGCTATGTCATCCGAGCCTTCCGCCATTGGCAAAACTTGACGAGGACGGGTTGTTAGTACCTCCTCATATACTATTATCGCGCATCGAAGTCGATGGCAAGAAAATATTCACATTAACCGGTGATGCTCAACCAATGAGCCCTGAAGGCCAGCATGAAATGGCGATCGCTATTCTAAATCTATTCAGAGGAGGTGAGGTTCTTGTGCTGGCAGGAATGGCTGCAGAGGCTGAGAGAAAAGAAGTGTTTTCAATCTGCAGTTCCTCAAAATATAGAATCAAACTCGAAGGCCAAGGGGTCGACATTCGAAGGGATGAACCAAAGGCAGGCGTGATTGGTTTGGCGGCGTTGATCACCGCGTTCGGACCGATTCATGATGTCGATTCAAGTTGTACAATTGCGACAACTGTCGGCAGTTCAGCCGATTCAGTAGCAGCTCAAAGGCTACTGGAAGCCATCAGGAAGTGGTGGAGTTTACCATTGCCAATTCCAATCGATGCGACCTCAAGATTAGCAGCAAAACTAAAACAATTACATCCTCAAAAAGCCCAGGACCATATCGCTTCGCTGCAAGAAAGTCCGGATTCCATCTACATTTGATACGCCTTAGCAACCACAATGGCATCGACCACCGCAGGGTCAGCCAAGGTCGAAATATCGCCTAATTTATCCGGCTCTCCCTCGGCGACTTTCCTGAGGATTCTACGCATAACTTTTCCAGACCTTGTCTTAGGCAAACCGGGAATAATACAAAATCTATCAATTTTTGCATGTGCTCCAATCTTGGTACGAACCAATTGGTTGAGAGCAGCATAAAGCATAACCTCATCCTCAATATTTTTATTCAATATCAAAAATGCCTGAACCCCTTGCCCTTTGATGTCATGTGGAAATCCGACAACACCCGCTTCAGCAATATTTTCATTCTCAACCAATATAGCCTCAAACTCTGCTGTACCCATTCGA
>CAUZVL010000184.1:0-3192 GCA_963583355.1 Candidatus Thalassarchaeaceae archaeon | reverse complement strand
ACATTGCTCTTTTTTCCAAATAGGCCGCTATGGGCGAAGCAGGTCAAAGCATTCGGTCCAGGAATCGCTAGAGCAATTGCTAGAATTAGCAATAATTCTGCTACTGCCGTTGTTGCCTCCACGCCCTCTCGGTATTATCCATGATAAATAACGATAGATGCCCAGTAATCACATATTACGAAGGTATTGACCATCGGCTGCGAATAGCGCATCGGTAATTTGCCCTAGGGATGCAACCTTGGTGGCCTCCATCAATTCCTCGAATACGTTACCGCCTTCTCCACATTTCGGCCGCACATGTTGGGCGATTCGTATTATTCTTTTTCTAGCACTACTGTAATCGGAGTGAATGCAGGCGTTGATAATGCGGTTGGCATTCATCACATATCTTTTGCAATTCGGGCGAAAGAACCCCGCTTCTTGCGCGGTAAGGCGCAAAACCGGTTGAATCCCAAACCACATCGTACCAGTGAGCAGCCCAAACCCCATCACATTGCTTTGGCCCCTTTGGCCACGATAACATTTCATTTGAAAATGGGATTCCTAGGGAAATACACAATTTTTCTAACATCCCCCGTGGGTCGAGCAAGATATCTCGTGAGTCGATTATGATCGGTGCTCTACCGGTTTTTTCAACCAGGTAATCCAAAAGCACGGTTTGTTGAGTAATGCCGGTCGCTCTAGCATCGATTTGGTCGGTTTTTTTTGCTAATGAAAGGATAACCTCTTTTGGATCTCTAATCAACATGCAATTGGTCAAACCATCGATCCACCCAAGATCAAAGCCCGGTAGAAGATGGTGGGTCATATGCTTCTGATACCAGATGTTCTTCTGTTGAGGAATGGGTCCTGCTAGATAATTAGAAATTTCGCTAATATCGGTTTCCCCTGCAGAGATAACCTCCTTGGCACCAGGGTGTAAAATTCCAGTTTCATTGAGATAATGAGCATATAATGGCTCATCCAAACCACTTGTATCTTGGCGATTATCAAATGAATACATCATAGCAGTAGAGATATTTCTCGGACCAGACCACATTGCAATCCTTCTCTCAGACACCGCATTGCCTCCCGATTAAATCGATGTACAAGCCCTGTAATTTTTCAACCATAGGTCCACGATTCCCACCCGACATAGCCTTGCCATCAAACTTGACAACAGGAGTGAGGCCAGCAAAGGTTCCGGTGACAAAAGCCTCGTCAGCATTTGCAACATCCTCGATTGTGAAATTTCTTTGATGGCAAGGTACCCCAGCCTCTGCACATAAATCGATGATTTTCATTCTGGTGATTCCATCGAGACAGAACTCGCCGGTTGAAGTCAACACCTCTCCATTTTTAACCATGAAGAAATGAGTTGAATTACAAGTTGAAACAAAGCCATGCGGGTCGAGCATCAAACCCTCCTCACCACCTTTTTTTGCTGCATCGATGCAAGCTGCAATACAGTTATGCTTGCTCAAACTGTTGATTCTCGGATCCTGAACATTGTGATGGCCGCGCCTAACATCTATGCTCACTAGAGATATTCCTTCAACAGCTCTCTTTTCATTAGCCCTCTTATATTCTGGAATGATGACGATGGTTGGTGGGCTAGAGATTACCCAAGGTGCTTGGTAAGGAGTTGGCTTCAAACCCCGAGTAATAATCATTCTAATATGAACACCATCATCCATTTCATTGGCTAGAATTACTTGGTTGATTCGCTCTAATAATTCAGCCCTAGTCTTACCGATATCAAGTCCGATTACCGATGCACCGTGGTATAATCGGTCGAGATGATCGTCCATGAAAACCAAAACTTGGTTGTGCAAACGAAACGCCTCCCACACCCCATCTCCTAGAAGAAAACCTGCATCGAGAACATTCACCATCGCATCAGGACGACGAAATAATTCTCCATTGATTGAAATCCAAACATTCGCATTTCTTTCATCTTGATCGTATTCATGTGTACCCATATTATATCACCAATTTATTGTTGAAAAATCCCTATTATCAATTTGTAAGCATTTGATGGAAATGGTGTACTCCAATTTCCATAGTCGGAGAATATCTTCCACGGTCATAACTTTTCGACCCCATTCCTCTTTGAATCGCTTCGACTATTTCTTGGTCCTGAAGCTCAACGGTATCGAGGTTGCCTCCAGCACCCCCTCCTACCAAAGAAGCATCCTTGAGGTAGCCGCGGTAAAGCACACGACAGGTCGTGGCCGTTTTTGGTACGACCATATTTAGGGACAGTCCCCAAGGATAGAGATTTATCATCAAATTTGGAAATAGCCAGAGGTAGTAAGCTGCGATTCTCTCGCCATAATCTGGAGATGATTCTGGAATATCAAAACAAACTTCACCCTCACGGGCAATTCCGGTTTGAAGAACGCCTCCGGGAAAAACCTCCATCCGATAATCATCGTGTTCGATTTGTGAATGTAATTCAGGGTGGACATATGGAACGTGAAAGCCTTCGAGATAATTTTCACAATAAAGCGCCCAATTTGCTGCGATAGAATATTCACGATCAAACGACACCTCCCTGGTAAACGATTCGATTCCCAACCAATCAAATCTCTTTTCGAGGTGAGATAAATCGGGAAATTGTGATTTGTTTCTTGAGGTGAATAGCAACCCCATCCATTCATTCAATGGATGGGTTATAAGGTCATCATCGCTTGTAGGGAAGCCGATGACTTCTTCGAACTTTGGCATATGTGAAAACGTACCATCTAGGCCAAATGATCTACCATGATAGCCACATTTAATCGCCTTTGCATGGCATTTTTCTGGCACGACTCTCATCCCCCGATGAGTGCAAACATTGGAAAGGCAACGGGTAATATCCGACTGAACCAAAACCATACATTCGCCATTTATCTCCTCAATATGATCGAGGGGTAACATATTATTTTGTGCAAGATCACTCCGGTGCGCGGCAAATTGCCAACCATCGAAATGTTTCAATAGAGAATTGTAAGGCTCTTCTTCGATATAAAACCGAGAGGGCAAAGTCCTCGCTTTGCGGATGTCCTCGTCAATCATCACTCTACTCCTACCTCTACAACCATTGGACCCCAACTCCAAATTATTCCTATTGAAACTAAACCGAGAAACCATTCAAGGGTGGTGAATAGTGCAAACCAACCAGGGCCCCCCTCCATCTCTGACATCAATATCACACCCGAGTGGACATAA
>CAUZVL010000183.1:0-3205 GCA_963583355.1 Candidatus Thalassarchaeaceae archaeon | reverse complement strand
GCAAAGCAATTAATCCCTGAAAAAATGGAAACACTGACGAGGGAAGAACTCCATGAATTATGTATTAAATTGGATTTGCCACGTTCGGGCACCAAACAGGCATTATTGATGAGAGTAGCAGGTGTTTTAACCTCCCAAAGCGGGTCATGGGGCTCGATAAAGAAGAGTTTGAGAAGACCGCGCGGCGAAGTTAAGCCAATGGGCATTCCAACTCCAAGTGAAACCGAAGAACACGACCTTATCATCGATCTGGTACCAATAGAAGAAATTGAACCGGCCGATTTAGTTGAGATGCCCGAGGAGATAGGAACCGTTGAATTGCCAGAGGAAATATTTGAAGAAATAGAATTGACCTCTGCCGTTTTAGACGTTGAAAACCGGGTTGCTGAGGTTGATTCTATGTGTAGAGAATTCCTCGTATTCGGAAACATTACTGACGCACATGATGTTGAATCTTTCATCGACAGTTTAGATGCTAGCGGGATGATGGTAGAAGATTCTAATGTTAGGCTATTTATTTCTAGCCGGCTAAATTACCTGCAGCGCCAAGCCGAGGAAGAGAGAGATGCGATTCATTCGATACCTAATTCATGGGTGGAAAGAGAAGCTTTGCGCCGATTCGAAGAGTCTCGAAACCAATTGAGAGAATCACTTCGCAATATCATCCAAGATAATCCAAACGAAACCGTTCATGCCCGGATGGCATTTGAGCAACAGGCCAGAGATCTTGGCCTGGACCTACGCATCCCTGCTATTTCTGGCCGAGTCCACGCTTTATTCGATCTTCAAATCTCATTGGATGAAGATATGGCATCTAGCAATCCTCGAGGAGCGAGAAGGCTTAGAGTAATTCGATTATTACAGCACGGGGCAATTCATCTCAAAGCCGATGAGAGACGATGTATGGATCGGCTCGAACGCAATATCGCAGGATTTGAGCAATTGGTCGAGGCGATCATGGAAAAGTCAGAGGGAACATTTAACGAGGCTCAACAAGCATTGGTAATCAAATTCCTCGATAAACGTGGTTACGAAGTCAATACTCCAAACCTGCGCCCAAGAGTTATTTCCGCAGCAGGCGTATTGGGAGCCGAATTAGGCTATATTACACCTGCAGAAATACCAAAAATGGCACCAGGAATCATGGTTTCTGATACCGAAGTAGACTCTATCATTACCGATCTAAAACGCTTAGCCCAAGAATTTGGTGCGCCAAAGGCAGTGGCCAAAGATGTTGATGAAGAATTGGCTGAATCGATTGCAGATGCGGCTGATAGGGTCAGTACGGCTCGAAAACGCTTGGACGGAGTCGATGAACTATTGGCTAGACTAAAGGTCATCAAGTGAGTAGATCTCATCTCGAGGCGTAGAATCCTTGGATGACCTTGGTTACAGTTTCAATATCGTTAATAGAACGGTTGAGCAAATCTGCAAGGATTTGCTCTCGCTGGCGCACATGTTGCTCAAACTGAGCAGGTGTGATACCGGCAGCGCTACAGATTGTCTCACGCATTTTTGAAGGAATTCCAGTTTCTTCGATTTTATCGGTAGAAGCATTATATTTCCAAATAACATTGAGCCGAGGTTTGTCGCCTTCCATTCCTGCTACCTCTGCGACCTCGATGATCTTACGAGCGGTTTTTCCGTTGACATGGAGTCTTGCTTGGATGATGATAAGATCTAATCCAGTCAGCATTATCGGTGGAACATTCATCGGCGGATTTATCATTCTCGTGATGGTTTCTTGGCCAGAATTTGCGTGCAGTGAACCGAATGACCCGTCGTGACCGGTATTCATAGCAGTTAGCAATGTAGCAGCTTCACTTCCTCTTACTTCACCGACAATAATCCGATCTGGCCTCATCCTCAATGAGGACTGCAAACAATCATTCATGTCAACTTCAGGGGTTCCATCAGGCCGCTCACGTCGGGTTTCCATTCTGAGCCAATGGTCGTGATAAACCTGTAATTCAGCGGTATCTTCTACTGTCAGTAGACGTTTTGACCAAGGTATAAACATACCCAAGCAATTGAGTGTGGTGGTTTTTCCAGAACCTGTTCCTCCAGCGATAACGAAATTCGCCGGTCGGCTATCCAATCCTTCAATCCACACCCACATCATTGCAGCAAGGCGGAGATTGATGGTGCCAAATTGAATCAAATTCACCATAGTTAGTGGATCTTCCATGAATTTTCTGATGGTCAAGGTAGGCCCATCGGGTGATACTGGTGGAATCGTTCCATTTACACGAGATCCATCTGGTAAGCGGCCATCGAAAATCGGAACCATTCCGGGACCATCTCCTAGAGGTACCGCGGTAAATGCCGCGATATTACGAGCGACTTCGAGCCCTTGCTCATCGTCGACCCAAACATTGGTGCGACACATTCCGTGTTCACGATGAGCTACTTTCACACATTGTGCTCCACCGTTATACATCACTTCTTCAAGTTGGTCGTCTTCCAAAAGAACTGCGAGATTCCCGTATGGATTTGGGTCAACTGGGCCATCTACATGGTACATCGGCGCTGGGTGAGTGGGTTCTGTATAAATCGTCACCCTTCCGTATTGGTCTATAATTTGTTCCATTTTTTTAGCCTCCAATAATCATTACCATCACATGATAGATAGACATCGAAATCGCCATCCAAAGTGGTGCCCACCACAATGAATGACGTAATCTTCCTAGCATTCGTCCACCTACCGATACCGCGATGAATGACGCAGCACCAAAAAAGTAGATGAATGATTTGTTGAATGATTCCAATTGGTATCCCGCAGCTTGAGGTGCGAAAAGGCCGACAATGAATGCGATTAAAAATGGTAATCCCAATGAGACAAAGAGCATGATTAAAACAGAACGACCCATTAAATCGCTCTCTCTCAAATCCATCAAATCATTTAACCTTTCATAGTCTCGAGATAAGCTCCCCAGGATCTCCTTTAGAGGTGCATCGTTTTCTATAGCGGTAGCAAGCAGATGCATTACCCTTTGAACTTGGCTCGATCTCGATTTAGTTGCAAAATTAGCAAGAGCCGCATCGAAGGATGAAGAGTGACTCTCTGCCATGGCTTCTCGCAATAATTTACCCAATGTACCAGTGTTTCGGTCGGCTTCTGCCATCATCGCTTGTTGTAATCCCAAACCTGCACCGATAGAATCGGATAAAGCTTCAAGCATAGCAGGAAGATCAGACTCGATAG
>CAUZVL010000182.1:0-3214 GCA_963583355.1 Candidatus Thalassarchaeaceae archaeon | reverse complement strand
AAATGGATGATTGGTCGCCATTTGTGCGGTTCCGGCATTTCCGGGGGCACAATGGATTTCGTGGATGCTCGGACTATCGGCTAATCCTAAACACAGCGCATGTTCTCTGCCGCCCCCACCGACTACCAATACAGTCATTCCAGCCATATCGGTAGCCAAGCCGACCAAGCAAATAAGGTATCTTCGCAGTCAATTTGCCAAGAGGGTTCAAGGTCAGGACCAGCACCACCCTGATTCATGTACGAGGGCAACACCTTCGAGTTGATACTATTTTGTCTGTGGATTTATCTGCCTGGATTCTTGGTCAATACATTTGCTATGATGTGGGGCAAGTGGTTTCCCAAGACGGGATATGGACCTTGGCCTATCGATGGCGGTCGATTGCACAAAGATGGAAATCGAATGCTTGGTGATGGAAAAACCTGGAATGGATTGGTAGGGGGTTCACTCACATCAGGTCTGCTTTGCGCATTGATGACGCTGATTCCAACATCATGGATTTTTATCTCACCGACAGATGGTGCTACCGGTTGGACTGCAAATGCATTTTTCCTCGGAACTTTTCTTGGCTTCACCAGTTTGGTAGGCGACTCGACCGGGTCGTATTTCAAACGCCGAAAGGGGATGAAGCGAGAAGGCGATGTTTCGTCCAAGGCTCCGTTATTGGACACTTTACCATTCGCAATTTCAGTATTTGTATTTGGTCAATTATTCTTAACCAGCGCCGCTCATGGGAGCCGAACACTCTTGCTCCCGATGGCGCTCCTAATTCTCATCACGCCTATTTTACACCGCTCATTCAATTTGATCGGTTATAAAATTGGTTGGAAAGACGTCCCATATTGAGCGTTGGGTCCCCCCCCCGAAGGGGTGGATTAATTTGTAAGATGCACACCCAAGGTAATCATGAGAAGCGCTTTTTTGATTACCATCTTACTTTTAGCAAGCTTGATTGGAGTCTCTGCAGAGGATATCAATTCTGATGTAGAATGGGCTGATGGCGGAAATATTTCTGGTTTAACGACTGTGAAATCTGGTTCTAGCCTTACAATAACCGGCGATTATATCGTCGAAGACAATGCTTCTTTCGTAATCGAAGAAGGTGCTGAATTGATTATTAGCGGAAATGTCAGCTCCATAACCCCATCAAAATTGGTTTTGGATGGTTGGTCAAATATTACCGTTCCAGTCGATAATTCAGGGCCGAATGGAACGATTCGATTAATTTTTCATGACGATATAATCTGGCCACTACAGTTCACTATTGATAATCAAACCTTTGAAAATTGGACCGGCACAGTTTTTGATTGGAATGGAAGCCTCGAGGTCGAAGAGGTCATAATCTCTATTTCCCATCCTATTTACCAAGTCGTAGCAATTGATGAGATCCAAGTTTCACCTCAAGCAAATACCCCGTTCATTCTACAACCAGAAGATTTGTCTGGAGATGGCTTATCGGTTGTAACCGAATATGAAAATCATGCCTGGTCTATCATTAATAATGGCCAACTTACAATAAATTCAGCAATCGTTATCGGACCAAGTATCGATTGTTCAGCAAATTGTTCAATCATAGGCTCAACCCTTGAAGGAACCGGACCTATCGATGTTACCGGGGCTCTCATCATTAGTGGAAGCAGTCTTTCAGGATCGCTTTCGGGTGAAGATATAATCGTGTGGAATCAAGCGAGCTTAACTTGGATCGATTCGAACGGCACCGGTGGATTTGTCGACAATTGGATTAATATTTTGACCACTCGAACCGTCGGTGTACAATCCTCAAATATCACATTCTCACCAACCGACCTTGGCTATAATTCGGTCGCATTAGGCACCCTTGGAGATTGCTCATACTCACTTCAGGGTTCACCCGAATGCACAGATAAAATCATTGATTTCGGTCCATACGAGCACACCCGATTGGTTCGATGGCAAGATGGAGACGGCAATATACACACAGAATCAGCAAGTGGTATCGCCTCGATTTCTACTATTTGGGGAGACTATGAGACTACGATTGAGTCCATCCCATTGACCAATCATTTCGATGTCGAGATAGACTTACCGAAAATCGAGGTTTTATCAATCGTTGAAAGCGATTCTAAAGGGGTGACCAATAAACGTCTTGGTGTGATGGTAACCGTCGAAAATAGTGGTACTGCTCCAGCAAATATCTTCCTAGAATGCACCAGTAATGGTGAAGAGGTCAACATCGGGCTAACCGTAAAAACCTTGATCGAAGCCGGTGAAACTGTCGAGATTCCAATTAATTGGGACGAGGCATTTGAAGGCTCAAAGATTCTCGATTGTGGAGTGTATGTCCCTGATTCGTTTGAGGGTATAGATGTAGGCTCTGGCGCTACTGTCGCTTCAGGAACCGTGGTTTGGGCTGAAGCCGAAGATGAGGGTGGAAATTATGCAGTACCAATCGTCATCGGTTTGGCCATCGGTGGCGTGATGTACTTTATTGCAACCAAGAGTAAAAACCAACAAGAGGAAGACGAAGAGCCAGCCGAAGTCATTGATGATGATGTTGGCTCAATCGAGTGAATTGGCTGAACAAAGGGCACCCTATGTCCTCACCCATCCTAGGGCTTTGACTAAATCTACTGTTTATTATTTTGAAACCTATGTTGCTATTATTAATGGTCAAGTAGTGGACAGCATATGGCATCCGGAAATGAAGACGAAGGGAATGAGTTTGAGAAAACGCTCCGTGAATCTGACGATCTTCCGAGGAGCAAAAGTAAGGGGATTTTTGCATCCTTGGATAAATTGACGTTTCAAAACTCTTGGCTAGTCATATCATCAATAACGCTATTCATTCTTTTACAATTTCTCTTTCCTTCAGAAACTTGGGGGATGGATCCAGCATGGCAGTCTTGGATATTTATTATTCCTATTTCCATTGGAGTATTTTTGATGTTAAAACCATCTCTGATAAAAATATCTGAATCAGAAGAGCCCACTTCACCGTTCGCTATTTTGTTTGCTATTGCTGGATTATTTACCATTATATCTGTATCAATGTTGATGATTGATCAGTGGGGAGGCAGCGCGGAGCAATTCGGACAAGAGGAATGTCAAAATGCTGCTGAAGACGGAGAACTTTTGTACACAAATACGGATTCGGTGATTACATGGGACGGTTCTGGAAAAGATACATACCCTGAAAAACATTGGAATTTCGACCTTGATGATTGTAATTTCCGTT
>CAUZVL010000181.1:0-3301 GCA_963583355.1 Candidatus Thalassarchaeaceae archaeon | reverse complement strand
CCGCCTCCAACGCCTCGGTCTAACCGCAGTAGCACACAATGCGTCTAGAACCCGGATTGTTTTGCCTTCTTCAACCAACCAACCATGCTCTATCGCATCGGACAAAAGCATGACTGAGCGAGTGCGAGCAGGAGCCATTGCCGGATTGAGAAAACCATCACCGGTTTTGGTAGCCGGCCCCCTTGGCATATGGGTAGGCCGAGGTTGATGGTCGCGTAGGTGGACCTTAGTTCGACCTTCTAGCCAAATATGACCCGGCCAACCCTCTAGATCCAAAATTTGCACCTCAGTAGTGCTCGAAAACGACCTCTTCGAGGGCGTGGGTTACCTTGCGGCCATTATCGACCACCTGGCCGATAATCGCCGCGCCTGGCATTTTTTGGCCCAACCAATCCAAAACAGATTTAGCGCTGTTTGAATCGATTGCGATTATCATTCCACAACCCATATTGAAAGTCCGATACATCTCCCTTGTCGCTACATTTCCTTGTTGCTGAATCCAATCGAATTCCGCTAAGACCGGGAGGGGTGAATCGATATGCCAGCCTAAAGAATCGTGCAAGCGTAAAAGATTGGACAAGCCGCCGCCCGTGACGTGGCAAATCGCATGAATTTCAGAGACTGCACACGGCCCATCCAAGATGAGGTCGACCACCGGGTCACAATAAATTCGAGTTGGGTTTAGGAAGATTTCACCCAAGGTGATGCCACCACTTCCAAAGCGCTCGATACGGGCCTCGTCAACAGAAAAGGGGGCGGTATCGGTCCAACCAGCCCCGCAATGCTCAACGACACTTCGCACTAATGAATAACCGTTCGAGTGAACTCCAGAAGAAGGTAAACCGATCAGTATATCGCCCGCTTTCAGGTTGGCTCCAGTAATTTCATTACCTTTTTTTAGCCAGCCTAAAGCTGTGCCAGACATGTCTAATTCGGTAACGATTCCCGGCAGACTTGCGGTTTCACCACCAGCCAAAGTGACCCGTGCTCTACGGCAAGCTTCTGCTAAACTTTTTCCAAGAGCAGAATGGATTTCAGGATCAGGTTTTGGTACCGCAATATAATCCACAAAGGCGATCGGCTCAGCGCCGACACAAAGCAAGTCGTTAACATTCATCGCCATGCAATCGATGCCAACTCCAGCCCAATGCTTGAGCTTGGATGCAATCTGTAATTTACTACCAACTCCATCGGTAGCCAAAGCGAGATAATTATCGCCGAATTCGACCAGCCCCCCGAATGCACCGGGTAAATCAACCGCAGCACCTTTGGTTCCAGCCGGTCTGACCGGTTGGCCTAAAGCGCTCAATAACGCTCCTACCGCATCGCCTTCGAGATCGATGTCAACACCAGCTCCAGCGTAGTCGAGTCCTTCTCCCATGGCTTGCTCGACCCCCCCTTCCTTCATCATGGTTCCGAATTCAATTTGTGGTATAACCAAGGAAAAGACAGGTCCAACCGATGGTCAATTCCACTATGAGTTCCTGCGAATTCTTCCCATTCGTGCTCGATATTCAACTCCTCCATTCTTTGGTGGAGCCGACGTAGACCGTACTGGATATGGTATTGGTCAGCATTCCCAACATCGAGCCAAACCGGGCAGAGATCACGATGATCTTCGATCATGTTCAAAGGGTCCCAAGCGCACCATTGGGCCCACTTTTCCTCATCGATAAGGCCCAAATCATCGACCGGTAATGTGCCGTCACTATAGGTCGCAGCCATCGCCAATGTCATCAGATCATGGAATTCCTTACCAGAGAGGGATTCCTTTTCAGCCATTGCGGCAAGATAGGCTTGTTCATCGCCGTATTTCTGCATCGCAGTCGCACAATTCAAGATATCCGAAGGAAACATCGCCTCAAAGCCGCAATCACCCGCATGGCAAGCGACTGCACCCCAGCAATCATCGAGCATTGCTCTTACCAACGAACCATATCCTCCGCTCGACTTTCCAACCAATCCGAACCCGCTCACCTCGTATCTTTGTACGATTTCTCGCCGTAGATCTTGAGCAAGCCAAGTACCCCAATCACCGATAATTTCGCAATCGATGAATTGGTTGCCTCCAAGAGAAGTAAAGGTCTCGGGCATGATGAGAATTGAAGGGCCCATCTTTCCATCCCTGATTAGGCGTTCATGCCGCTGAGGTAAGGTTTCACTAAAGGCTCGCCAATTTGCTCGAGCGAATCCGGTTCCACCGAATGGGGCGAGGTAAATTATAGCTGGCACCGGGCCATCTATGCCAGGGGGAACATGGACGACTACCTCACGCTCAATCGGGTCACCGAGGGTATTTTGTAAATTTTCCGAAGAGAATGTAAACCTCTCGAATTTACCGCGGATGGGTTCGAAGGAATGGGCCGGCATAGATGGGCCGAGCAAGTGATGGGCCATTGGGTTGGCGGTATTCCAATGGAAGTGGAAAAACAGTACAGTATTGCCAATAACGCTCCAGTGGAAATGAAGGGGTTTACAAAGACAACAGATTTGATTAAGAACCCTCGACGATGGCTGAAAGATTCCGGTCGGTGAACTTAGTATGGCAATTCAAGAATTCGACCTGCCTGCTCGCTGGAGATCTCTGCTGACCGAGCATTTCTCCGAAGCGATCCATAATCTACAGGTTTCATACCCCGATTCCACTAGCCTGGTTGTTTCTTATCGGGTTATCGAGAGTTTTGACCCAGACTTTGCCGTAGATATCGTCGAACATCCAGACCTCAATACCCAAGCCTCAAATCAAGCGCTTGCACTATTGTTGAGGGAGATGGGTGCAGCCAATATAATCGCATTCGTCCGTATCATCAACCTTCCACCGGATTGCAACCGAAGCGTTCGCCATTTGCGTTCTGAAGATTTGGGCAGCATGATTTCGGTCGATGCAATCGCGGTCAAAATCAGCGGGGTGCGACCTAGAACCTACGAGGGAACATTTGAGTGCATAGCTTGTAGCCATCGCACTACGATATCCCAACCCAACGAACAAGAATTGATCGAGCCGGTCGAATGTTTCGAGATCGACGGCGGCTGTGGCCGCCGAAAAGGCCAGACTAGATTCGTTCAGAGAATCGAAGAGTCCATTTTGATCAATTCGCAATTTATTGAACTCCAAGAACCGCCAGAAAACCTCCGAGGTGGAGTGCAACCGGAGCGAATTCTCTGCATTGCTGAGCACGATTTAGCGGGCAAACTCAACCCTGGCGACCGGGTGACAGCCAACGGTTTGCTCTTTGTGCGATCCCAACGCAAAGGCGGAAAAGAGACTCCAGTCTTTGATATATTTTTGCGTATCCATAGC
>CAUZVL010000180.1:0-3303 GCA_963583355.1 Candidatus Thalassarchaeaceae archaeon | reverse complement strand
CACAGAGTAGAGGCACTACGCGACATTGGTGGCTGGGATGAACGATTTATTACAAGCCAAGACAGTGATTTGTCAATGCGAATGCTTGCTGCAGGCTGGCAACTATGGCGCTCTGATGTTTCCTGTGTTTATATGCACAAGCGCTCATCACTTTCCAACTGGTGGAAAATGTGCCATAGGTATGGTTTTTGGAGAACAAAGGTCGTTTTACGACATCCGAAAAGAATTGATGTAAGAGAATTTTTGCCAATAGTCGGACTAATTCTTATTTTTACTTTGCAACACTGGTGGTGGGCGCCTGCAGCATATGGTGCGGCGTTGCTATTGATGGGGGTTATCTATCGTCCAAAAAGTTCAGGAATAACTGCAATATTTGGGATACCACTTTGTCTAATTATTTTGCATACAGCCTTCACAATTGGCTTGTTTGATGGATTACTACGTAATGGAAGAGCGCCTAACGACCGCTCATAATGCGCAAACCTTCATTGGTGAAATACCAAGCACTTGGTTTAATGGCTCGCCAGTCGACCTCTGTTATTCTTCTTTTAACCCCAACACTGGTGCTAAATGCTCTGCGTTTAATCGTGACACCATTAGGAGATATGATGGCAGTATCGACGGGACTTGATATTTCTTTACATGCAGTTACCATTGCAATAGGCGTTGTTCTCTATCGAAAAACTCGCGTTTTAAGAGACCATGAATGGCGGCGCAGCAGGGCGGTAAAATCAGTGGGAAGTCATTTCAAAGCTGAAGAAAGTGGTGTATGGGAGAAAGACATCACAATGGACACTCAGCTTTCTGCAGAAGCAGAAGCAAATCTCAAAGGTCAAGTCAGTAATGTTGTAGGCGGCAATCCAATTACCGGAGATCATGAGATTGCAGATGAGGTAGAGGTTGAAATGCTAATCGATACGGAACACGTTCGTAGAGCACAAGATAGAATTTCAGGTAATGAACAATTCGACGATGGCACTATTCACGCAACGCTTGGTGCAGTCCGAAAGAACTCTCCTATGGATTCACTACTAGATTGGATTGCATCCTTTAGGGGAAGGGATCGTAAATCTGAGCGAGAAATACAGAAAAATGCTGCACTATCTGCCCGAAGTGGTATTGCACCTGTTATTGCTCAACGCCCTATTGCTCCAATTCAGCCCATTGAATCTGAAGAGAGAAAACCAAACCCAATGGAAATGTCATCGATGACAGATTCTGGTGTTGAAACCGTGACAATTGACGAAGATACCAATGCGATTAGTGCACCTGTGGTAAGGGAGATGTCACTAGAGGAAATGGCATTTGGAGTATCAACTCCACAAAGTGTTACAGTTGCCTCACAACCAGGTTTCTCACCACAACCTTCGTGCAAGGTTTGTAATGCCTCCAACCCAATTGGCGAGAGGTTTTGTTCGAACTGTGGTAGCGATATTTGAGCGTTGCACTGAAGAACCCCCGCCACTCCCCATGTACTGCCGAGGTGGTCAATATGTCTGACAAGAGGGACTACTACGAAATCCTGGGCGTTTCTAAAGAAGCCGATGAATCTGAATTGAAAAAATCTTTCAGGTCCTTGGCTCGGAAGTACCATCCCGACAAAAACGATGCACCGGATGCTGATGAGAGATTCAAAGAAATCCAAGAAGCGTATGCCGTTTTGTCGGATAGTGAAAAGCGAAGAAATTACGACCGCTTTGGACACAACAGTCCAGGGGGTTCTCCATTCGGTCCGGGTGGATTCCAAGGTTTCAATATCAATCTCGATGACATATTGGGTGGGGATTTCTTTTCCAGTTTTTTTGGGGGTGGAAATCGCCGTTCATCCCAGAGGCAAGGCCACGATATCCTTGTACGGCATTCTATCAATTTGAAATCCGTTCTGAATGGAGGCAAGGATAATATCGATGTCGAACTACCTGTTGCGTGTAGTGATTGCGAAGGTACTGGAGCAAAAGATGGCGTTACTACTCAATGTGGCGAATGTGATGGAGCCGGACAGGTTAGGTTTCGCCAACAAATCGGGCCATTTGTACAGGATTCAGTACGTGCTTGTCCGAGTTGTCAAGGTGCTGGTAGATCGGCAGCAGCTAGGTGTAAATCATGCTCAGGCGATGGATTGCAATCTGAATCTCAGACCTTGAAGTTCTCTGTTCCAAAAGGAGCACAAGACGGAACTCGATTGAGAATGCGGGGTAAGGGCCAACCTGCTGCAAAAGGAAATGGAGCTCCTGGTGATTTATTCATTGAAATTATTGTTGAAGAACATGAGTGGTTTGAACGAAACGGAATGGATTTGATAATGTCATTGCCACTTGGCTACAGTGATTTGGCTTTGGGTACCACAATTACCTTGCCTCATATTGATGATACAGATTTAGCGATTAAGGTTCCAGCGGGAACTAATTCTGGAGATACAATTACAATTGCAGCACGAGGATTACCCTCCAATAGAGGAATTGGCAGAGGCGATGTTGTAATTTTGTGTAAACTTCACATGCCATCAAAGTTTGATAAAGGAACCAAAAGGTCACTTGATGATTTAAGAGAAAAATTAGCAGGTAGTGGTGATATCATTGACAAGATTATCGATGATGCCAATGATCGTCGACACTGATTATTCTTCAGACTCGACATCGCTTCGATAAATGGTATTGGCTGGTTTTGAAGCCATAGGTTGACCGCTAACCATTCCGGATAGATGTATGTCAAGAGCGTCTCCTTTACCACCGAGTGTGACTTGAATAAATAATCTTGAATCTTGATATATTGAATCAAGGAATACTTCATTGTCTCGCAAAAGTAATTTTGGCTCAACCTTCTTGATGTTCCAAAGTTCACCTTCAGGTGCTTCAAACCTTAACGCAGCAATGCTCCATTCTGCATCTCGGGATTGCAATCCAATCAAAAGTGGCCATTCGTCGCCTTCTGTAATACGGCGTTCTAATGACCAAATTGCCATATCAACTCCCATTGTTAAATGGCGTAGTTTAGGCTCGCCCCATACTTCCAATGCATCTTCCCAATCAAGTGATGATACTGCTCTTAGTGCACGTGTTAAATCCCCTGGTTGAAATTCATCTTTGTCTAATTTAGCACTTAGCCACTCAAGTCGGTTTTTGCGACTAGCAAATTCAAGTGCGAACCGTTTGTCCCTTTGAACAACAATATAGAAGATGACAAATGGAGCAATTAGTACAAATCCGATTAACCAATAAAATACCAAAGCAGCGTCCTTGACATTCTGTGAAGGGGCGAACCATGGTTCTTCACCTTCATCAAGTACAGCAGTAGTTACTCGAA
>CAUZVL010000179.1:0-3310 GCA_963583355.1 Candidatus Thalassarchaeaceae archaeon | reverse complement strand
AGGGATTGAACCTTCCAAATTGAAATATAAAATAAACTCTGAAGATTGGAAAGACGCTCATACATTTGATTCAAATAATAACGATGTACAAGATTGGTCTTTTACTTGGGATTCGACCGAAGTAAGTGATGGCTCCCACAGAGTTTCAGTCAAACTGGTCAATATCAGCGGAATAGAATCTGAAATAACCAGAAGAACATTCACTATCGATAATATGCCGGCTGCTCCGGCTCTTCGATTCCAAGGAGTGGTTGAGATTTTGGACCAGGATTTACCTGCTTCATCTGCGATTGCAGGAACTATTCTCGAAGTGCACTTCAATATTGTAAATACCGGCGATTCAGATGCAACCAATCTGCATGTAATGTTGAATGCGCCAGGTTCAGATTCGAGCACATATCCAAATGAAGGAAGGATTCCAAGATTGGAATCAGGTGAGACCACTAGCATTATTTTATGGTGGTGGGCTACCGAGCCGGGAGAACATCAAGTATCCTTATTGATCGATCCGAACGGGGATCAACTAGAAGCAGATGTAAGCGATAATAATTACACCTTTGATTTTACAATCGAACCGAGACCGGTCGAACCAACCCTACGGTTTTTGACTAGTGCAATCACAACTTCACCATCTATCCCTTCACCATCGACCGAAGCGGTACCAGTCGGCTTCAGCATCAGCGTTAGAATTGATAATTTAGGTCAAAGCGATGCAACAGATATCAAGATGACTCTACATTGGAAAGACGATGGATTTTGGGATGAAATCGATTATCGCATGATTGCGGTAATCCCTGGCTCAACCAGTGATAGTGGTCATAAATCGGTACAATTCACTCATAGTTACGGTTCGGTTAATCTTTTGGAGTATAAGGTGGAATTATCAGGTGACGGGGTTGAGGCTAAATTTAGCACTCACAGTTTTGCAATCGTCGTCGATGAGTACGAGACCGGTTCAGCGACTAGATTGACTCTATCTGATAGCGAAGCCGTACTTGGCTTTGTAGGATTACCAAATGGAGGCCTTCTTTTTACAACAAGAGATGGTGAACTTCACGCGAGGACGGTTACCCCAACTTTCGGGATGCCGGGAGATACAACTATCGAGAGTAATTGGGCTGGAGAGTTTGCATTTACCGCAAGGTCTGATGGCCGAGCCCACATTGCTTGGTCCAAAAGATTCAACGATGATTTTGGCTATACGATGACAGATATTTCGATGGCTTCGATCGGAATCCAAGGAGACATTGGCGGCGAGTCATCTTATCTTGAGCCATTAAAACAATCCGAAGGTAATTATTGGGGCCTCGATTTGGCCGAACGGTCAGGTCAAGTGATTTTAGCCGGCTATCATCGAGATATTTCGACCTCTGGTTCATGGAATGATATCACCAATGTATTCCTGCTTCAAAACGAGGATGGGGGCAAAACAACCGGCTGGATAAGCCGAATGAATGTAATTTCCGACATTGATATTAAACCACACCAAGGTGATCCATTAGCGGTTGCAATCGGTGAAAAATATGTCCACTTACTCTATCAAGAAATTAGAGACGATGTTACAGGAGTCGACAGAGTCGGATTGTTTTATGCTCATGGTGAGATGACAAATACACCTTTTACTTTCCAAGCACCTGCGGGTGACGATGCCTCGATGCCCGAGATGATGGCATTATCTATCGATAACGAAGATGTATTGGTAGCAGCATGGATTGAAGGTCGAGGTAAAAGTGCAGAACTGATGACTGTTGTAAACGATGTGATATGGTCAAATGATTTAGTCAATAATTTGAGTTCACCCGGAATTACCAAAGTAGCGATGATGGCATTTAAAGATGGTTCAATCAAGATATTTTTCGATGAAATCGGCATCCACGGCCCTGCTGTTAGATATGGCATGTATAATGCCGGGGATGAAAAAGTGGGGCTCTCAAATTTAATTGGTGAGGGCCATATAGTCGGTGGAGGCAGTATCGGCGAAGACGCGATGGTGGTGATGGTTTCACCATCTGGCCAAGTTAGTGCAAGAAAAATTGTATATTTATTCCCCGCAGTCGATGAAGATGACGCTGGCGGCTTTTTAGATTCATTATTGGAACCATTACCCGGGGATACCCGTGAACAAAAATTAATGGTTATAGGGGTGATTGGGGCGGTTTTATTCCTTCTGTTAATCACGGTGGTAGTCGTTTTGAAGAAGAGCCATGAAGAGGAGGAATTGGATGAGAACTATTCTGAAGTCGAATTATTAGTTCAGCCTGAATCGGATGATAAAGTGTTGATAGCGATCGATGAGGATGGTTCGGGAGATTTAGAGATCAGCCTCGATAAACCAAATGTCGAGATTGAAAACGATGAAAGAAATCTATCCGAAGTGCTTGAAGCAAAGGTTGAGGCTGGTGAAGCCTCATCTCGGCTTGAACGGCGGATGAAGCGTAAGGAAGAGCGTGAAGTCATAGAAAAATTCGAAGACTTGATCGCACAATTGCCACCCCCCGGCCAACTTGGGATCTTACCGATGCCAGCACCACCAAGCCCAGGAGAGTTAGGCATGGAATTGCCCCCGCTACCAACGTTACCTGCGCCTGAAAGAAACGTGACCTGCCTAGAATGTGCAGCTTCAATTACGGTTAAGGACATGACATTGAGAAAAATAGATTGTCCGATTTGCTCTGCAAATATAGATATGTGATGGTTGATAATTATGTGTGGGATTTTTGGATATATCGGACCGAAACAAGCGGCACCCATATTGGTCGAAGGCTTGAGAAGATTGGAATATCGTGGTTATGATTCAACCGGAATCGTAGTTCGAAATGGTGGACTTCAGGTCCACAAGAAAATCGGTAAGGTTTCTGATTTGAAGACGGTTTTACCAAAGAAAATCCCTGGCACTATCGGAATTGCCCATACTAGATGGGCAACCCATGGTGGGGTGACCGACCAAAACGCTCATCCCCACCTGAATAATTCAAATGATATTGCGATAGTTCATAATGGAATTATCAATAATTTCCGTGGCTTGAGATCAAAGTTGGAACAAAAAGGTATTGATTTGGTTTCTGAAACCGATTCAGAGGTGTTGGTTCATATGATTTCGATTGGTTTATCTTCTGGTCAGTCACCACTTGAAGCGGTTCGCCAAACGCTGAATAGAATCAGCGGCACCTGGGGATTATGTGTATTATTCAAAGAGCATGACCTAATTATTTGTGCTCGAAATGGGTCACCCTTGATTTTAGGTGATGGCGATAACGAATATTTTGTATCATCGGACCCCCATGCACTCACGCCACATACACAGAATTTC
>CAUZVL010000178.1:0-3333 GCA_963583355.1 Candidatus Thalassarchaeaceae archaeon | reverse complement strand
TCCACTAGTATTCGCACTAATGTCGACCGCGTTTTTCCAAATAAAACTCAATTCACTTGGAAAGTCTATCGAGGATACCGAACGGTCGACCACAAAAATTTGAATTAAAACAGAAGTTGTGCCACCGCTATTATTAGCGAATACCTCAAAGTAATGAGTGCCTAAATCGACTGGAACGCCAGAGATTGTCCCGTTGTCAAAAGAAAGTCCAACCGGTAATCCAGTCACGCCCCATTCCAATACCGCACCTCCGTTTAATGATGGGATTAGAGTATACATTGTTTCATTGACAAAAGTGGAGAGTGGTGCATCGGTATAACGCAGATTAGATACCGCATGGTCGACGATTAAGACCGAGATGGTCGCATTGGTCGAGCCACCGCTATTATTGGCAAAAACTACGAATTCGTACAAGCCTAATTCGAGTGCACTCCCGACTATACTCCCGCGAGAATCAAGGGATAATCCGGCTGGAAGGTCCGCTTCCCAAGTTATGACCTCTCCGCCTGAGACGATTGGTGAATCTTGGGAAACAGAATCACCATAGGTGAAGGTATAGGGCGAATCGGGGTAATTCAATTCCATTGGTGAAATATCTATAATCGAGATATTTAGCGTCGTCGTTGTGAATCCCATCGCATTAGAAGCGCTGATTAAATAAGTTTTAGTTGAAGAATCGTATTCAATAGGCACGCCTTTAATCACACCGTAATCATAGAGAAATACTCCGTTGGGCAAGGGTGGCTGAACACTCCAAGTATCAGGACCATCGCCATTAAAAGAGGGAATCAATTGTTGGTTTTGACCGACTTGCCAAGTAAAATCGGTTTGCTCATAAGTCAAGTTGCTTGGTGAAGTTAATTCGATACAATCATCATCGGACCACTTTTCGAGCATCGTACAATCGTCCGGAGTTAATTCGACCCGATGTTGTGGTTGGTCTTCCTCTTCGGGCTCTTCATCGTTGATTTGCGGAGGTTGAGTCATTTTCTCAGTAATTACCAACCATGAGCCTGAACCGACCATCAAAGCCAAAATTATCGCCGCCGCGACATTCCACTTTGAGGAGGCCATATACCAGCCGAGGAGGCTTTAGGCCATAAATTACTTATTTAATCGAGCAATTCCGCTTCCAAAATTTCTGCTTCTAAGACTAGTTCCTCAGGTACCCCGCTTCTCGACCAGAACGCGAGACCTACCAAGGTTGCAATACCGATCAAAGAGCCAATCACTAGCAATGACGAGGATTGTGCCTCCATTTCGGGGACGTCTTCTAAGGGAATAATTCCGGCCATGGAAATTTTCACGATCATCACCTCTTCTAGCGGGCGACCAGCCGAGGAAGCAGGATTGACCACCACTTCGGACCCGGTCGGGTCATCGGTCGTTGGGACCAGAGCGATTGCCCTAACATGACTCATTCCATTTCGTACGATTCCAAAGGTGACATAACCTTCATCGTCACGGTTTTCTGGATCCAAATTATGAGCTTCGGTTTCGGCGATATACCATTGGGTATCTGCACTATCGGGATCGGTATCTCGTGCCATTCCGATAGCACCATCAACGTGAGATAAATTCTCATGATGTTCCATCTTTAATGCATGACCATCGCCACCGCCACCGCATTGAACATTGGTTAGTGGATAAATCCCGACAGTTTCGCAAAAAGGGTCGCCTGCTTGAGTGACGAAATCATCGATAACTCGATGGAAAAACGTGCCGTCGTAGATCTTTTTCTCGACGTGCATAATCATATTTTCAGTGGTATTGGGGGCCCATTCTTCGAATAATTCGATAACGATTTCACCTTGGACGCGAGAGGAAAAAGGCCCAGTCTTATAATTCACTTCGATGATTAAAACCGCGTCACCAGGGCGTGGTTCATCCATTGGACTCCCCTCTAATTCAGGCCCGTCATCCCATTGGCTCGGATCGACTTCGACATCTCTCCAAGTTTGCTCACCCTCCCCTGCTATAACGCCTATTAGCGGCGATAAAAGCAGTAGCGAAATCAGGATAGTGAAGGCCCGCATATTACCTCCGACGCGCTCAAACCTGATGAATGCTCTTTCGGATTGCGATGGGTTCATCTAGTGCATGGACAACTAATCCTCATGGAAGAAACAGTTGCTGTCAAAGCAAATCTCTTACAATACGCTAAATATACAACCACAATAATGCTCTTACTCGTCCTTGGGCAAGCGATGACCGGAGTAGGTGGTGCTACCGATACCGGACTTGCTCTTACCGCCTCTCATACCTACTCGGCAATGCTTGGCCTGATACTAGCTATCGCAACTGTTGGTCTGATTATGGCATCTAAAACCGTGGACAAAAAAATGAAAGGATTCGGATTCGAAATTCTCACCATGTGGATAGTGATGTATGGATTAGGCGAGATGTCTATGGCGGTTAATCATAAATTGTCGATGATTCACGCTGCTATCGGCTTGATTCTGTTTGCAAGACTGATGATGATGGTGAAAGCCTTCCCGGGTGAACAAACCGAATAAGCGAAGACTCTTCAATGGCAATTGCCACGACCACTTTGATGGAAGGCGAGGTCTTTGAAGCAGAGATTGCCTCTTCAAGCGATTCTAACCGCCTGAATATCACATTAGGATCAACTTTTGCTATCGCTATTGTATTCTTATTATTAGCCCTCGGATTCGGAGAAATTCTATCGGGGAGTAGTGATGATTCTTCGGCTTACGAGTGGTGGGAAACACCGCTTCATGAGCGTTATATGATGAATCTTGACATGAATCAGTCACGATCGGTTTTACCGGTGAACGGAAGTTTTGATGTTCTTTCATACTCGGAGCATTTCGTTTCGGTTGAACTACCAGCCTCCGAAGAAGATATCGGTTTCCCCGAAGATGATGTGATGCACGTCGCTCTCTGGCTACCGGATGTGCCCGAAGGGACCGAGGTGCCTGTGGTGATGACCATTCACCCGTATTACGACTTTGGTGGCGAGGGTATGCCTGGGGTAGGCGATGACTCGAACCCAAATACGGTTCCAGACGGTGGTATCGGCGAATGGTTTTACAATAATTTCATCTCCCACGGTTATGCATTAGCCCAAGCATCAACCTTTGGCACCGGAAAGTCAACCCATTGTCAAGATGTCAAAGGCTTGGGCGAGCAAACCGGGATTCAAGCGGTCGTCGATTGGCTCGGAGAACAAGAATGGTCCAATGGCAATGTCGGATTGATGGGGAAATCATATGCGGGTACTACCACTTGGGAAGCTGCCCAAAATCCGAGTGAACACCTCAAAACCATCGTGCCGATTTCAGGGTCTATCGGGGTCCAAGAGATGTTTTA
>CAUZVL010000177.1:0-3347 GCA_963583355.1 Candidatus Thalassarchaeaceae archaeon | reverse complement strand
TAATGCCCGGAATATCTTCGATCAATGCGTGGAATACCTCTCTTCTTTCCGTAAAGGATTCTAAGAACTCTTTAGGCTCTTCAACCAACCCTAGCGCTACTACTCCAGCGTCCATCAAAAACGTAGGAACATGACTAACAGAGCTTGCTTGGCAGGTTTTTACCGCTTCCATTACACCATTTGGCCCGGTGATCCACCCTAATCTCCATCCTGTCATCGCCCAAATCTTTGACCATCCACCGATGGTTAAAGTTCGCTCGGCTCCTCCGGGGAAAGTGGTTGGTGAAACATAGGAGTGGTCGCAATAAACCAGGTCAGAATAGATCATATCATCGAAAATCCACATATCGTTTTCAACAGCTAAAGCAGTAATTGCAGCGATTTCTTCGGGGAAATAAACCGCCCCGGTTGGATTATTTGGAGAATTCAACAAAATCGCTTTAGTTTTTGGAGTGATTGCAGCCTTGAGTAAATCCATACGGGGATGGTAATTTTCTCGTTTTACCGGGACATGGACCGGAACAGCACCAATCAATTTCAACATTCCATCATAAGAAGGCCAAGCGGGTGCGAGCAATAAAACCTCATCACCTTGATTCAAACAAGACATCATCGCATAAAGTAGAGCTTGCTTGGCTCCAGGAGTGATTACGACATCGGCTGGATCGGCCGAAATATCATATTTCTCAAGATGGGTGGCAACCGCATTACATATTTTTTCACTACCTTGAGATCGAGTATAGCCGTGTTGGCCATCATCGAGAGCAGCCTTTGCACAAGCGACAATCGCCTCAGGGGTACGGAAGTTAGGTTGGCCTACCGTAAAGCGAACAGTTCCTTCAGGCGGCGGGGTCATAAATGTAGCAAATCCGCGGCCAACTTCGCCGATATTGGAATTTAATGATGGCATGATTTGTTCCTCCAATCAGATTGGTACGCCCTAACGGGAATAGGCTGGCCACCCGGTCATGACAAATGAAGTCATTGAAAAAAAATTATTCAAAAAGGAAGTAATAACCCAAGCCTGTGCTCCAATTCGAAAAACATTATCCACTAAAAGAAGATGGAGCACGGACTGAGATTTGAACTCAGGTCTCAGGATTTGCAGTCCCGCTCATAGCCGCTCTGACATCCGTGCAGCAGCCACGGGTTTGGCCAGTCATATTTCAAGGCGTCTCAAATAGACGGCGCGTAAAACCGGCACCAGAATTATAGATAATGCGAATAATAATTGGATTGATGCAAGAACCGAACGCCACCGCCGCGCAAATATCTGGCGTAGTTCAACCGACCCAAAACATCGTAATTATTTCTGATGAACCGGTTGGATTCACATGGAAACATTTTGCAATTGGGACTCTGGTCCCAATAATGCTCTTGGTCACCCCTATATTGTTGCTGAATGGCATGGAACAACCGGACTGGGGTGCGCCAACCGAAACCAATGAATTGAAATTGGCAAAAAGCGAAGGTACCAATTATTCTGCAAACTTTGAGCTGGAAGATCACTTAGTAATCGACCATTGTAGAGTTGTCATCGAGGACCAAGAACAAACCGATTTCAATTATTGGTGCGATAATTTCAAATCACATTTTGTCCTCTTTAAGGAAGAAAGGGATACGGCTAAAAATACTAAAGTTGGCGAATATTCTAAAGAATCAGGGGTGATTACTTTTGATAATTCAATCGATTATGGTGAATCATTAGATTTTAAATTGACTACTTACGACGAAGCATTAGAGCCAGAAGCACCGGCTTTCATGCTGGTAGTCAATCTGATAAGAGGAATTTGTTTAGTGTATCCGCTTATATCAATAGCATTTATTGGAGTCGGCCTTTCTAGTGGTAGAAAGGGCTTAGGATATGGCGGGATAGCGTCTTTATTGGCCTATCCTATTTTGGCAATAGTATCTCTCACGACCCTTTGGAAGCACATCTAATAATAATATAGGAGAGTCGAATTATGCAACCACCGCCACAATCGATTGAAATCAATATTGCAAAAGAAGAGCCTATGCAACAAACCATGTTCACCGGCACCCCTCAATTGACCGGCCAACTCCAACCTGGGGGTGGTATTCCTCTTGGGATGGTGATGGAAAAACCACCATTTTCTTGGAAGCAATTTTTCATCGGAGCTGGCATTCCTACTCTGCTTCTCTTAGTCCCGTTATTGCTGACACTAGCTTCCGAGCCCTCATATGATTACTATGGAGTAACCGAGGAAATTACCCTCTCACAAGAACAAGGGACAAATTATTCAGGCAGTATTTTGACTCCTCAGGGAATGGTTATCGATTATTGCCGGGTTACAATTCCAGCAACTAACTCGGGCCAATCCTATAGCTGTTACACGACGAGTAATTCGGCCACACTTTGGCAAGAACAATGGGAAGGCGATGATTACCAAAGGAGTATGGTCGGAAATTATTCTTCAAAAACTGGAATAATGGAGTTCGATGATGGAAACGACTACGGTGAATCGGTATTTTTTACAATCTCTTTTACTGAACCCTATGAAGAAACCTCTCCAAGTGAGCAGCATTATCTAGCTTCAGATATTACCGAGATGATGTGTTTCATTGCCCCAATAACAGCATTAGTTTTACTGATCGTCGGGTTTTCAACCGCTAAAAAGGCCCTTGGTATCGGCGGCATAGTTGGTCTTGTTCTTTATCCCATCTTGGCTATTTTTGCCCTGATTGTTACCTGGTGAAATCGATGATACATTCTCGCCTAACCGGATGGACTCCGACAGTCGAATATTATGAATGTAGATTTGAGGTTTTACGCAAGCCCTTGGGTTTTGAGAGAGGTGCTGAAATCTTATCGGATGACGTCGAGGCATCTCATGCCTATGTCGAAGTTGAAGGTAAGGTTGTTTGCGTTGGTAGATCTCATTTAATTCCAGCGGATTCCGATGGTTCCCAAGCCGACCACGCAGGCCCTGGTGCAGCACATTGCCCAGCATTTGGCCCGCTATCGAATCGAGAAAATAGACCGGCTCTTCAGATCAGGCAGATGGGGACTTTGATTGACCATAGAGGAAAAGGGTATGCGGCCAAGGTTTTGGCAGCATTGGAATCCCAATTCGATGCTAAGGTCGGTTTTCTTCAAGCACGAGAGGGGGCGATCGGTTTTTATCAGAGCCAAGGATGGTTTATTATCGATGAAGAATACAGCATATCCGGGATTGGTCCCCACCGGTCGATGATGAAGAAATTTCCTCAAATCAGACAATAGTGCGGTTCAAATAGGTCAAGCATCGCTGCTATTGGCAGAGGGAACATTGGGTTCCCTAAGACCGACCCGTGAAAAACGATGAATACAGAGGAAAGAGAAGAAG
>CAUZVL010000176.1:0-3356 GCA_963583355.1 Candidatus Thalassarchaeaceae archaeon | reverse complement strand
GATTTAGAGATGGCAATGAAATTCGATTACGATGAAATGAATGCAGCATTCGGTGCAAATCACGATGATTTCGCCAATCAAGTTTCAGGAATGGTCGAGGTTGGCCTAGATCCGGTTCACACTTTCGGTGATGACCGTTATTTCAACGTCGTCAATAATTCAAATTCTGCAAATGCTCAAATCGATATGTCATTACTCTATGATAGATATTATGACCGTGCAGAAAATATTGGAATCTCAACAAGCATCAATCTGAAAAATGTTGCTACTCAAATTGAATACGATATTGAAATTAACCCGGCTGAAAGAAACCTCCAGCATGGGATCTTGATGACAAATTGTACTTCGACTTCTTCAGCCTTGCCAACTCTTGGAGAGGATGAGATCTTGGTATGTGGTGCACTCGAGGTTTTGGTCGAAGAACCGACCGCTTGCTTTGTCGAGGTTGGAACCGATTTGATCTGGAACGAACCTTGTCCTGAAGGGACAACTTGGGCCGATGAGCATCAGGGAATTTCAGAAAGCCCAGTCGGTGATTTGATGGTTTCCAGAATGGACCCCACCTATGTGAGAGGTGATGCGATCGCCTTCCCTGGAGTTCTTTGTGATTCTGATTCAATTCAATTCAACATTGTAAGTCCGACCGTTACAGTAACAAAAGAAAATCAACTTTCAGGTTGGACTTGCGTAGATTCTTGGCAACTGATCGACCTTTCAGCAGAGGTTATCGACAATCCGGTTGTCAATGAGACTCCTGATGAAAATGAAACCGAACAACCATGCGTAGGAATATGTGATGATACCACAGATAAGACTCAAGGTGAAAGCGAAAAAGTCGACCCGATAACAATGTTATCAATTGTCATGGGAGTAATCGTTCTCGCTGCGATAGCGGTGATGATATTCAGTCGAGAGGAAAAAACAGAAGTTATAGAAACCGAGTTAGCAGATGAAATCGAGCCCGACTCCGATATTTCAGAAGATCAGTTCGTACCTGCGCTCCCCCCGATGAAACCACCGAAGTGAACCAATTACCATTTAGCGAGGACAAATCGACTTAGTTAGAAGATGATAATGCGTACCAAATTGTCGCGCCATCAACTTCGAAACCATCACCTTCACCTCGACCGTTAAAGAATTGAGCATTCGATGCCCGTGTCTCGTCGATGATCCATTTAATATCGGACTCAAATAATTCTGGTGCGTCAACCATCCAAACTTCCAAATTAATATTATCTTCTATTTCAAGGTCAAGATTCTTTCTTGCAGATTGGATACGCCGGGTAATATCTCTCGCTAAGCCTTTGGACAAAAGTTCAGGAGTATCGGACATGTCCAATACGAGGGATACCGAGTTACCATCACTTGTTTGGATTGTTTGTGCAGCAAAGCCTGGGCGCTCCTCTCTCCTTACCTCAATATCGTCAGCAGATATTTCATAGCCCGAGATGACTAGATTGCCCGCTTCGATTGCAGCGAGCATAGATTCAGAATCACCAGTTGCGATTCCATCGAGAACCGCGGGTAGGTCTTGGCGACATTTAGCGCCTAATGTACGCCGGTTCGGGTGAACCACTTCGGATTGGAAGCGGTTAAGATCGGCCTCAAGTGAGATGTTTTCAACATTTAATTCGCTCGCTAAAATTCCGTGGAAAGCCGACAAGTCAGGTCCAGAAACGATCCAACCTTCTTGGCAAGGCAAGCGTTGGCGCCGATTATTTTCCACTCTAATTCTACGACCGGTTTCAGCCAAATCCCTGACCAATTCCATAGTTTCAATGATTTCCTCGTCAAAATCTTGAGCGACTGGCCAATCGGCCAGGTGAACCGAGCATCCCTCGAGGTTCCGATGGATTTTATCCGACATGAATGGTGCGACCGGGGCCATCAAACGTGCGACAGTTGTCAAAACGGTGTGAAGTGTATGTTGGCAAGCTAATTTATCGGCGCTGTCGGCTTCCTCCCACAGACGGCGGCGAGAACGGCGGACGTACCAATTAGATACATCGTTTACAACGAAATTTTCAATGTCTCTACAGGCCTTATGGAAATCCCATGTTTCGAATTGCTTGGTCGTTCCAGCTATTACCTGATTTAATCTCGATAATACCCAATCGTCGAGGGGCGTGTTGACTCCCTTGTCGGATGTGACCGGGTCAAATCCATCCAAAGCCGCGTAATCTGCATGGAACCTGTGGACATTCCATAGGGTTAGGAACATTTTACCATAGGTTTCACGGACACCGTTAGAATCGAATTTCATCGGATTCCATGGTGCACCTGCAGTTACCATATACCATCGCGTTGCATCAGCACCTTCACGGTTGAAATGGTCCCAAGGATCGACTATATTGCCCTTGGTTTTAGACATCTTTTTGCCATCAGCATCTAAAATAAGTCCTAATGATAAGCATCTTTTATAGCAAATAGATTCAAAAACCGTTGTACTGACTGCAAGTAGAGTGTAGAACCACCCACGGGTTTGGTCAACCCCTTCACATATGTAATCGATTGGGAAATTGTTTTCGAATTTTCCTTCCTCTCCAAATGGATGATGCCATTGAGCAAATGACGCACAACCAGAATCGAACCAGCAATCCATAACAAACGGTTCTCGGACCATGTCGTCATTGCATTGTGGGCAAACCAAAATAGTCTCATCGACATATGGGCGATGAAGGTCATCGCTAACCGGTGAGCCTTCCTTTGCCATCTCTTTCATCTCACTGCTAGAGCCAACGCAATGTTGATGCTCACAGGAATTACAGATCCAAACCGGTAGTGGAGTTCCCCAATACCTCTCTCTGCTAATCGCCCAATCCTTGACATTTCGCAGCCATTCGCCAAAGCGACCTTCACCGACCCAGTCCGGTGCCCACTCGACTTGTGAATTGAATTCAAGCAACATGTCCTTGACCTCAGTCATGCGAACAAACCATGAATCCATCGCGTAGTATAGCAGAGGGTGACCGGTGCGCCAGCAGTGTGGATATTCATGAGAATAAATTTTTTCTCGGTAAAGAAGTCCTTGGGATTCGAGCAATTCTATGATAATTTGGTCACAATCTTTGACATATTTACCATCGAGTTCAGGGTGGGTTCCGGGGATGAATGCCCCTTGAATGTCGACGGTATGTTGAGCCGGAAGTCCGACTTCCATCCCGAGATTATAGTCGTCTTCACCATACATTACCGCAGTATGGACGACACCGGTACCGTCGGTTGTGGTTACCCAATCTGCGCTGATGACGGTCCAGGCTGTTGTTGATTCGCCCCGGTCGACCGCATCTGGAAATAGTGGAGTGTAGGCTCGACCGATCAGTTCACTTCCCGGGAAAGATTCAATTTCTTCACAA
>CAUZVL010000175.1:0-3357 GCA_963583355.1 Candidatus Thalassarchaeaceae archaeon | reverse complement strand
TGCCTATGATATTCAAAATAACCTCTTCGAGACCGATAGGTCGCTTTGGTGGATACTTGCAACGATTGATTTTATATTGATTTTATTCTTTTTCTTTGATTTATTAGAGGATTATTCTCGGTGTAATAACAAAAAATGGTGGTATAAAACCCATGGCTGGGAATTCCTTGGTTTAGTCCCGATGTTCTTGACCGGATTCGGTGCTTTCAGAGCAGGGAATATCTTGAGGTTCCTTCGAATCTTCAGAGCGTTCTCTGGAATTCTCCGATTGATCGGAGCTACCAGCAGAGCTAAGCAAATTAGTGTTGAGCGACAGGTTGCACATCTATTCTTGATCGTATTAACCCTAATCGTAGCGGGTGGTTTCCTCGTCTACATTTTTGAAGCCGATTATTATGCTATCAATTGCAATGTCGAAATTCCTGCTGCAAATTGCAATAGAGTCATCTCTGACTTCGGAACTGCTTTGTGGTGGGCTTTGGTAACAACAACGACCGTTGGCTATGGCGATTTTACTCCGGTTACGCTTCCTGGCCGATTGATTGCGGCGGTACTAATGTTGGTAGGAATCGGATTGGTAGGTTCTTTGGCCGCAACATTTTCTCAAGTATTCTACAATAACCGAGCGAGTTATGCAAGCGATTCTAGCGGAGATGCAACCCAAGATCCTTTGATGATACTAGACCGCTTATCCAATCGCTATGAAAAGGGCTTAATCTCAAAGGAGGAATGGGAAGCTGCTGCACTATTGGTGCGTAGAAGAATGATAGCAAATATGAAGTCATTACACCAAGAAATGGATAATTCTAACGACCTATTGGTCCCACTGCAGGTTGCTACAAAAATGGAATTAGATGGAGAAATGTCCTCATTGCAAAAAGGAATCGAAGATATCGAGGCTCGCCTCGAAGAAGAGTGATTCTACTCGATTGGGATTCTTGGATCGATGATCCTCTTCCAGAGAGGCGGGATGATCGCCAACCAAAAACAGCCATAATAGCCAGTCGGTAATTGTGGTGCGCCAGAATGTGCTCTGAGATCCCACAATGGGTCAGACGCTTTGAGGTGATGAGCAGGATGAAGTGGTAATTCCAATAAAGTCCAGCGAGTCCATGAGTTTCTACTCTCCCAAGAATGTTTGCTAGATTGCTTTTCATCTTTACCTCGAACCAATCCATAATGCTGAAGATAGTTGGTATATTCGAGGAGAATTATAGCAAAGGCCGCAACGATTACATAGAGCAATAGAAAGTTGAGCGAAACTAATCCCATCAAAACAAGCAAAGATAACTGAATTAAAAGACCATGGATTATTGGATTATTTAGGAATGATTTTCCCTTGGTTGAATGGACTTTGAAAGCAGAAATTAATTGGACCGGAATCGTTAGTAAAATATGGACCCAAAGCCCTCTTCCTTTTGGTGCTGAAGCGGGGTCTTCAGCCGTCGCATAGAACCGGTGATGGCCATGGTTATGCTCGGTGGTATAATGGAGATATTGTACGAACAAAAGGTTTAGCCTTGCCATTCGCCAGATCAGAGAATTCTTGCGACGGTGGCCTTGCTCGTGAGCGTTTACAATACCTGAGACACCGCTAACGATGCCAATCGATAATGCTCCGAGGATTGTGGAGATGTTAATTCCATCTAATTCGACTCGCCAAAACAAAAAGAGTAAAGCGATTGGGATTACTAAACTATGGAGCACGAGGATAGTATTCCAAGGGATTGTTGAAAACCCCTCTTTTCGGCTCGGTATTTGATCTGGAAAAATAAACTCTAGGATTGGACCAAACCCTAGTGCAAAGATAATACCAGAAGCACACCACCAACCGCCAATATAGATTCCACCGATGGTAATTACCGGGAGAAGGAAACCCAGAAGATGGGGCAACCATCCCTCTTCGACCTCTTCCATAATTCAAGGCACTTCGACGAATGGTTTCAAATTGTCTAGACCCGTCGCTAGTAAACATGGACCCTGTACTGATGGCGAAATTACAGAAGCAACGCTACCATATCGTGGGTGAACACGGTGGAGTGAAAATCTGCCATTGGACCAAAGAATCCCTACTTAGAGGTCGTCAATGTTACAAGGGTAAATTCTACGGGATTTCAAGTCATAATTGTTTACAGATGTCTCCGGTGGTCGACCAATGCAATCTTGCTTGCTCGTATTGTTGGAGAGAACCTCATATGGATGCGCTCGAATTATCAGATCAAGATCCGCTCGAAATGCTGTATGATTCGGTCAAAGCCCAGCGCCGGCTTTTGAGTGGATTCGGCGGGAACGATAAGGTGCCCAAAGAGAAATTTCTTTCGGCTCAAACCCCGAAACACGTTGCTATTTCACTAAATGGAGAACCAACCCTCTATACCAAGTTATCAGAATATATGGAATTGTGCCATGCTCATGGTATGACTACAATGCTGGTCACCAATGGCACCTTACCCAAGGTTATCGAAAACCTTGATACCCTCCCAACCCAACTCTATGTCTCGGTCGATGCGCCTAATAAACAGGTTTTCGACGAGATTTGCCGACCGAAATGGAATGCTGGTGCCTGGGATAAATTAGAGGAAACCATCGATCTTTTGCCAAGCCTAGATACTAGAATTGTCTGCCGGCACACCCTGATAAAAGGACGAAATATGAAGGAGGAGCATATCCCGCAATATGCTGCGCTAGATAATCGAGCAGATCCGGATTTCATCGAATGTAAAGGATATGTTCACGTCGGCAACTCCCGTGATAATCTAACATCTGAGAATATGCCATGGCACGAAGATATTCTCGAGTTTTCTAATGCTCTTGCGCCACTGGTAAACCGTAAATTGCTCGATGATTCTCCACCGAGTAGAGTTTCCTTAATCGGCAAAAAAATCGTGCCGATTCCAATCCCGGAGCCGACGATGTTCTTCCCAGATGACTTGGGAATCGCTGCCTCCGTCAAACACTTGAGGGTGGTTTGATGAAACGGGTGCTGCTGGCCAGAGGAGGGCGTTTATCGCCCTTTTCTGGACTTGGCAGCACACATACTGCTCTGGAACAAAGGCTTTCAGACGGGGTTGTCGAAGGATATACTCACGGGGAAACCGCCCAATACCCGGGTGGTTCTGGACCGGTTAGACGGCTTTGGCGCCGATGGTTCTCACATCCAAAAGCCGTTCAAAAAATGACGAATAATTATGACATTGTCCATATAACAGACCAAGAACAAGCAGGGTTAGTACCTGAATTTGGTAATACGGTAGTCACGGTCCACGATTTGTTTCATCTGTTCCCTTCGACAAAGCATTCAGTCGAGATCGGAAATCATAATCCGCGGTTGATTCGAAGAAAAGATTTGGACAGGGT